>DAIOUP010000467.1:0-2220 GCA_036759465.1 Bacteroidales bacterium | reverse complement strand
AGGCAATACGTGTTGAAAACCTGCTAAAAAGCACTAATCTGCGCACTGATTTCATAGGACTGGTAAGCACCGACCAGCCTGCGACTGAGCATAATGGCTTTATTGGCGAACTGCACCAGGTGCCTGATATCATCACCATATACAACATCAACGAGATCATTTTCTGCTCGCGCGATTTGCCTCACCGCACCATTATCAACAAGATGACGGAATGGCACAAAGCGGGTATCAGCTTTAAAATTGCCCCCGAGGACAGCCTGAGCATCATTGGCAGCAACAGCATCAATACGCGCGGCGACCTTTATACTGTTGGTATTAAAGCCATCGACAGCTTTGTGAACCGGAGGAATAAACGACTGTTCGACGTACTGGCTTCTTTGGCCTTCATCGGTTTATTTCCTTTTTCGCTTTGGTTTATCCAAAACCCGCTACGCGCCCTGCGCAATGCAATGCTCGTGCTTTCAGGGCGACGCACATGGGTAGGCTACTGCAGCGAAGCCCCGCAAACCAGCAATCAGCTTCCGGCCCTCAGAAAAGGCATTCTTTGTCCGGCATTGCTGTTTGGCGACGACAGCAGCGACCCTGCCGCATTCGAGCGCATAAATCTTTTATATGCAAGAGATTATCACGTGCTCACCGACCTGAATATTTTTCTCAGGGCCTACCGCTTCACCGGGAACTGATCCCTTTGGCTGTCCAATACTTGTCCTTACTTGCTTTTGTCGTACCTTTGCGGCATATTTCCTTACTTGACGTTCATTTATGCTTAGCAGAAGGCACCTGAGGGTGAAAGTATTACAGGCACTTTACGCCTGGTTTCAATCGGGCAGCACCAGCCTCGATCAGGGTGATAAACAACTCATCCTCAGCATCAACAAACTTTACGAGTTATTCATTTACCAGCTGTCTTTCCTTGTCGAGCTGACTCGTTTTGCTGAAAGGCGCATCGAAGACAACAGGAAAAAACTGTTGCCCACCGAGGAGGATCTCAACCCCAATATGCGATTCGTTAACAACAGGCTCATTGCAGCCATTGATAACAACCGCGATTTTCGCCGCAAGGAAGCCCTGTATCATGTCAACTGGGCCGAAGAGCAGGAGTTGGTGCGCAGGTTTTACAATATGCTTCGCGAAACCACCGCTTTTCAGCTGTATATGAACCAGCCCCGCGAAAGCTTCAACGAAGACCGCAAGCTGGTGCTGTTCATCATCGAGAACCTTTTCGCCGAGTTTGAGCTTTTGCAATCATTTTACGAAGAGAAAAGCATTTATTTCGTTGACGATTACCACCTTGTTTCCTATCTTTTGCTCTTATTTGTGCGTCACATAAAAGAAGACGAATTCAAGGCCGATACACTCCTGCCCGAGCTGCTAAAAACCGAACATGAGCAAGAAAACGAGGATTTGGAGTTTGCAAAACAGCTTTTCCGCAAAACCATTTTCCGCAGCGGCGACTGGGACAAAGAAATCGCCAAGGTGGTCGATAACTGGGAGCTGGAGCGAATTGCCGTCATGGATGTGCTCATCATCAAAATGGCCCTTACCGAACTCACTGAATTTGAGAGCATACCCGTCAAAGTAACACTTAACGAGTATATTGATATCTCCAAGTATTTCAGCACCGCCAAAAGCAAGGTATTCGTTAATGGCATACTCGACAGGCTTGTCAGCGATTTTCGCCAGCGGGGTCGAATTCGCAAAACGGGACGCGGATTGCTCGAATAGTATCGAAATACCTCAATCCGAGTTTATTAAGCCCATGACCTAATCCCGACAGAAGGATTTCCTTCAATTTCAATTACCAATAATCGCAGGTCTTTTACCTGTTCGTCATTATAACGAGGACAAAGGTATAGTCCAGCCAGACTGCAAGACCACTAATCGCTTCACTAAATGCGTATTAATCACCTCTGCTGATAAGGTGGGAAAAAAGTGCAGGCCTGAACAAGTCAGACAATCCCTGAATTTCCTTACTTCCTGCCGGGGTAAACTGTCAGGGCGTGTTCGAGTGCATCCATGGCGTGTGCCAGGTCGTTGGTATTGAGCACGTAACTGATGCGCACCTCATCCTTTCCCCTACCCGGAGTAGAGTAAAAACCGCTGGCCGGGGCCAACATCACGGTTTGGTTCTCGTAAGCAAAATCTTCGAGCAGCCACTGGCAGAAACGGTCGCTGTCGTCGATGGGAAGTCGGGCAACGACGTAAAACGCACCCTTGGGG
>DAIOUP010000466.1:0-2223 GCA_036759465.1 Bacteroidales bacterium | reverse complement strand
GGCGATTGTTCATCTTCAACCACACAGGGCCCGGCCATCAGGAAAAACCGGTCAGGCTGCAGGGAGCGAAAAAGCCCCCATTCGTTCATATTCATCATCTTATGTCAATATTTGGCAATTTCTGCCAGTTGATCCGACTCAAAAACGTGTTTACCTTTGGCTTTCAACGCCAAACGGAGCATGGCAACAGCTACCGAACGTCCGTGTATCGCTCTGTACTTCTGCCACTTACCAGCCATAAACCGGTCGAAAACTTTCATAAACCATTCCCCAATCTTTTCGCCGAAACGGTATTCCTTGCGGGCACCCAATAAGAGCGACGGACGCACAATCACAACGTTTTCCAATCCAGCTGCAAGTACATCACGCTCCATTTCACCTTTGGTACGCAAATAAAAATTACCCGACGAAGCATTGGCTCCGATGCTCGAAACCACTACCATTGTTTTAATCCCAGAAATAGCGGCGGCTCTGGCTATGGCTACCGGAAGCTCGTAATCGATTTTTCTGAATGCCTGCTTGCTTCCAGCCTTGGCTCGTGTAGTTCCTAAACAACAAAATACGACATCGGGAGCCATTCGTCCTATCTCCGTAGCAAAGTCTTCCGTGTATAAAGTTATTGATTCAACTTTGGGATGCTTGATTTCAGCTGACCTTCGTCCTATAGTTATAATGCGCTCAACATCAGCACTGTGAATCAGCTCGTCAAGAAGATAGCCACCGACTAATCCCGTTGCGCCATATAGGACAACTTTGTTCAGTTTCATACCTGTAAGGTCCTTTTTGTTTTGTAGAATCGTTCAGTAAAATTAACCAAATATACTCCCGAAAAAATCAGTAATGTAGGTATGAGCATATACCATGCGGGCTCGTCTTTACCTGCCAGCATAGCTACCAGGCCGGCAAAAATTGGCTGTAGATAGATAAAGGCACTATTGGTGGAGGGCGAAATTCGCTTGAGTGAATAATTATTCAGAAAATAAGCCGTAACAGTGGTAAAAAACAGTACATAAGCTATTGATAGCCAAATATTTAAAGGAATCAGCTGCCATTCCGACTCAAGTGCAACAGGAATGGTGAAAGGAGCTACCCAAAGAAATCCAAAGAGGAATACCCAACGCATGATATTGAGCGCCGAATAGCGCATGATAAGTGGTTTGATCAGAACAAGATACAAACCGTAAGAACTGGCATTGATCACAATGAGCAGGTTACCGATCATCTTGTTTCCGGATGCATCAAACTGTCCGCCCCTCAGGATCAGGATAGCTGAGCCCAGAGTTCCGAGCAAAATACCCAAGATCCTGATCCAGTGCAGCTTTTCGCCTTTTAATAGCCTGGAAAAGCCAAGTACTGCAATTGGCACACCAACCATCAGAATGCTCACATTAATGGGCGTTGAAAGATTCAGTCCTTCAAAAAACATAATCTGATTGATGGCGATGCCAAAAATGGAGGCAAATGCAATGCGCCACAAATCGCCACGCGCAATTTTTTCCGACGGAATTCGAAGCGAGATAATCCAGAAAATTAACGCTGCACCGGCAACCCTGATGAGAATTATAGCTCTGGGTTGCAGATAATCGGGCATAATGCCTTTGGCAACCACGTAATTGATGCTGTAAATCAGATTAGCCGTGAACGCAGCTAATAGTGCCGCCGGCCTGGACTTAGTCATCTGCTTCTAAACTCAGAAAGGCAGGTCGTCGGCCGCCGGATCAACATCGACTGTGCTGGCTGGCGACTGGTATGAAGTAGCCGATGGGGCAGGGGAGGGCGCTGCCTCGCCTGCACGATCGAGCCTGTAGGGCTTAACGTCCGTGTACCAGCGGCCATTATATTCGCGCGATTCGATGCTGAATTGAAGTTTCAATACATCACCCACATTATACTCGCGAACTTTATCGGCCAAATCGCCCCAGCAAACAAAGCAAATCTTGCGCGGATATTGCTCCATGGTTTCTGCGATAAGCTCCTGCTTTGTCCAGGTGCCGTTTCTGCCTTCGCCGCTGGTACGCTGACCCAGCTGCACAAATTTGGCTGTGATTTCGAGACTCATAATTATATTTATTTTGATGAATTATCTTGATAGGGATTGCCTAAGCGACAATCTGCAAAATTAGCAAAACCCTGCGCCCTGCAGATGAACCTATTGGCTTTTTCGAATGTTTAACGAGTATAAATCTGGTTGAAAACAAATGAAGACTATCCTAAGTTTTATAA
>DAIOUP010000465.1:0-2226 GCA_036759465.1 Bacteroidales bacterium | reverse complement strand
GTATTGAACCACAATATTATGCTCGCCTTCAGGAAGCGGCAAGATAAAATCGCCATCGCTATTGGCCGTGGTACCCTTGTGAAGTTCAGGAACATAAATGGAAGCATAAGCTATAGGTTTTCCATCGGTGGCGGTAATTCTTCCCGATAGCTGCTGCGCGCTCAGAACGCATGGAAAAATGATGAACAGCAGAAGGATTTTTCGCATGGTCGTGTTTGGCTGACAAAGAAAACGAAAAGATGATCCTTTACATTGTGGTTTAATGTTTTTTAAAATTGCTTGTTGATTTACTCCGGATTTTAATGGAGGCTTTGGAGAAAACATTCGGCATTTTCGAGCAAAGCGGCTTGTTTTTGAGGCGCCATACGGTCAAAGCTCCCGGAAAGCATTCCTATCCTTGGGTTTGATTTCAGCTTGTCGCGATGCCGGTAAATGAAGCGCCAGAACAAGGCATCCCAAATCTCCGCCCAGCCTCCTTTCGCATAGTCGGACATGCTGAGAAGATAACGGCTTCCGCTGAAATAAGGTTTGGTTGACATCAATCCGCCGTCGGCAAACTGGCTCATCCCGTAAACATTGGGCACCATTACCCAATCATAGGCATCGATATACATTTCCATGAACCAGCGATAAACCTCATCAGGAGCGATTTCGCAAAGTAGCATGAAATTCCCCAGCACCATAAGACGCTCAATATGATGATTGTAGGCTGTGCCAAGCAATTTGCGGATTGTAGCATCAACGGGTTCTATCCCTGTCGTGGCCTGATAAAAAGCTTCAGGCATGGTATGGGAAAAGCCAAAATAATTGCGACTCCGTTCTTTTCGGCCGGTAAGCACATAAACTCCGCGGATAAACTCTCGCCACCCAACGATCTGACGGACAAAGCCTTCCACCGAAGGCAACTGCGCTTCTCCCCTGCCAAGCGCCTCAACGGCAGCTTCTATAGCCGTTTCGGGGCGAAGTAGCCCAACATTGAGCAGAGGCGACAAAACACTGTGGTGTAGCGAAAGTTCCTTTCCAACAATGGCGTCTTCGTAAGGACCAAAACCATCCAGTCGGTTGCGGATAAAATCCTCCAGCCATGCATTGGCCGCCTTGTGCGAAACAGGATATGGAAAATGGGACGGCACTGCCCCTGGATTTTGGCCAAAATATTGTTCCACCCATGCTTTTGCTTCTACTACCTCTCTTGTTTCAACGGGCCATGTAACAAGCGGAGCGGGTTTCCCTTTGGGCCAGGGTTTGCGGTTTTCAGTGTCGAAAGTCCAGCGTCCACCCAATGGATTGCCTTCTGCATCAAGCAAAAGATTTAGCCGTCGACGTTCGCGGATATAGAAGTCTGTCTGGAAGTATTTTTTTTTGCTGCCAAGGGCCTGACGTATGGAAGCTTCGCTGTGGAAAAAGGCAGGACTTTCCGATCGTACCAGCCTTATACCGCGCAGGAGCGCAGTTTCTTTCAATCGGGTTTCGAGCCAGTCGTCAATCGGATCGCAGTAATGCACCTCTTTCACGCCATTTTTGGCCAGCATGGGAATTATTTGTCGGATATCGGTCGGATGGTTTATGCAATCCAGATAGTCAACTTTGAATCCACTGATTATCAACAGTTTGAGATACGCTTGCATGCTTGCCCTGTGGAAAACAAGCTTTGTTTTATGAAAACGATACTGCCTGAAGAACAGGAATTCCTCAAGCAAGAGAACAGGCCTCCGCTGGTGGAGGCAGGGGTTGGGATCGAACAACTGGTGTGGAAAGACTATGCTGACAGACTTCTGATTCATTGGAATTCAACGTTTAGCGTTCCGACATCGATTGCTGCAATACTTTACTTCCTCCCAGTTGACTGCCCACTTCTTTCGCCAGAAGAATGGCCTTCCGCAAACCACGCAGAATTTCTGTGGCAGGTGAGGCTTTCGGAAGCTATTAGTTTTTTGGCCTGACATGTTTACGTTTTATGCGTTGTCCTTCTTCCACTGACAAAGGTGTTTTCCGCAGCTCCCACAATAGCGTTCTTGCCTCGTGGGCAGAAGAATGGGCGGAAACTACCGGAAGCGGGTAGTCGGTCCCGGGACGGAAACCATAGATCTCCTGTTCTAATGGTGTTGTAAGCCATGGCTGATGTGCCAGCCCAGCGGGCAACTGAGCCAGCTCAGGCAACCAGCGTTTGATAAAGGTTGCCTCCGGATCGTGTTTGAGCGAATTTTTTACAGGGTTGTATATGCG
>DAIOUP010000464.1:0-2227 GCA_036759465.1 Bacteroidales bacterium | reverse complement strand
CCAGTAAGGAGAATATATGGAATGTCCCAGCGCTGAATGCCATCGGTTATCAGGCTGTAATCAATGCCTCTGTCGTAACCTCCTAGAATGAGAAATGTTGGCGGCCAGGCTTCAATTGCGGCCAGACTTGCTTCTGGAACGGTAGCAATGCTGTCGTTGATGAACATCACGCCATCGATAGGGCCAATGGGTTCGAGGCGGTGAGGCAATGGGGCAAATGTAGCCAGCGACTTCCGTGCAGTTTCCTCAGTGACTCCTGCATGAGCAGCAGCAAGTATGGCGGCCTTGGTAAGCAGTTCGAAATGCCTTCCGCGAAGCGACATGGCCGGAATCTCGGCTTGAGTGTCGTCGTAAAAAATTTGTTTGGCTGAAAAGTTCTGAGGGATATAACGCTTAAGCTCGGAATGTATGATCAGGGTGTCGCCCTTATGCATATGAGCGAAGATATTGCACTTGGCTGCCGCATAACTGGCCAGATCGCCAAAATGATCCAGGTGCTCAGGAAAAATGTTGAGCAGCAGGCCTATGTGCGGCGAATGCCGGATGAACTCGAGCTGATGAGCGGAAAGTTCGAAAACTATGGTTGTTTCCGCCTTTATTTCCGGCACAATATCAAAACATGAAATACCGATGTTGCCTGTTAGCAGGGAATGCTTTCCTGATTGAACCAGAATATGGTGAATAAGGCTACTCGTGGTGCTTTTGCCTTTCGTTCCGGTTATGCCGATGGTCTGAAAACCAAAAGCTTCGAGAAACAGATCGGTCTGAGAACTGATTCGACTCCTTAATTTATTGGGAATGAGCGAAGAAGGAATTCCTGGTGTTTTAATGATCAGGTCAAACTCCGATTCCCAGTTCAGGTACTCATCGCCGAAACGAAAATCAACACCTGATTGTGAAAGATCGTCCAGAAGTACTTTGTCCGGTTCCTGTTTATCGGCAACGGTCAGGCGGCATGGGATTTTGTGGTTCAGGATGAAATTCAGGGTAGATTTTCCTTCGCGTCCAAACCCGAGAATCAGAATATGGCGGCTTTCGAGCCGGCGGATTATGGTTTCAGTCATTGAGGCTGTTACGTAACAAGGTTTCGAAATGGGCGTTCAGAAAATGGTGATTGTCGAAACCATGCAGGAGGGCATCTAAGCTTTGCAGGGGTTTTATGCTGGTTTCGAGCAGTTTGGGTAAGCCTTGATTCTGGTTGTGATTACGCTTGTTAATATATTCCAAGGCTGCCTGAACTTCATCGATCGTACCGACACATTCAAAAGGTTTTTCGGGTGTTAGTCCGGCCAGCGATTCGAGCTGAGGACGGAGACCTGCATCAGCAAACAAATCTTTTCCGAAAATGCGCATCAACTCATTGCGACTTAAATATGGCGACAATATGGTGTAGGTGAAGAGGCATTTGGGACATTGACCACACCAGCTGTCGGTTTTGCTGCCGGCATTGCAGCTGCGGAAAGCACTGTGGTACTGTGGCATACGACTAAACAGCCAGGCTATCTGCAGCTCGTTGAGCGGCCTCAGCAGACTGAAATAGTTGATTTCCGGGCTAATGTATTCGGATAGGTACTCGCGGAAAGCACTTTCGAAGTGCAAAGATTTGCTATATTGATGATTGATATGGGTGCCGGGGATGGTTGCTTCGTTGGCACTCGACTCGTTCGAGAGGGCAATGTGCCGCGTATGCGTCAGCAAAGCTGCGGTTGAGGTGATAAAGGCAAGTAGCGCCGAGAATGGCGTATGACCATTTAAAAATCCTTTGGCGTTGAGCTCCAATAAAATTGGGTCAAGGCTTCGGTCGACGCCTAAAGTCAGGTTCGGATCGATACCAGAAGCCTGAATCGTTCGATTCATAGCCGGGTTGGGATTAAGCACGAAAGGCAGCACTTCGTGACCGGTGCTGGAGAGCAATTCGAGGCTCACGGCTGAGTCTTTCCCACCACCCACGGGCACCATAACCCGATCCTCATTGGTATTTGCTTTCAATCGATTGACCGGGTCGCCGAAGTGGGCTTCAATGTTTACTAAATCTTCTGTTGTGGTTTTGATCCCGTTGAGGTGAATAAATTCTCCCAAACCATTCCAGTACAGATCTTTCCAAAATTGAAGCTGTGATTCCGTCAGGCTGTACGGACGTATGAGCATCAGGGGAGAGCAAGCCGTTTTCCAATAGCTGATGAGCTCAATCATACCGATATGAAAGGCAAGGTTGTCCAGCGTTTCC
>DAIOUP010000463.1:0-2235 GCA_036759465.1 Bacteroidales bacterium | reverse complement strand
GATTATGTCTGATTGGCTGCCAAACAAGTTTAAACTTAAATTTGCATTTTTTTATTGTAAAAATAACATTAAAGGATGTATAAGGAAGCAGCAGCGTTGGTTGGGCAAAGGTCGTGGAGGTTTACGAGCTGGGTTATGTTGTTGGTTTTGATGTTTGCACTCACCCGACTCGAGTTTTATCTTTTCAACGCCGGGGCTTTTGATGTTGAAGATACATTAGCACTGATACAGTTGTTTTACAAGGGATTGCGCTACGACCTGGTGGTAATTGGCTTGCTCAACCTGCCGGTTTTGCTGCTGTATTTTTTCCCTGCTCCTTTCGTACTCAGAAAAACACACGATCGGGCTGTGCGTATTTTGTTTTTAGTGCTCAACGGCCTGGCCTTAAGCCTCAATCTGGTGGATGTGATTCTATTTCGCTACACCGCCAAACGCATTACCAGCGAGGTTTACGAATTCTTTTTCAACACCAACGAAAACAACAGCAGGCTGTTGTGGCAGTTTGTTACCGACTTCTGGTATCAGTGGCTGATATTTTTCTTCATCATCTGGCTGATGGGCAAATGGTTAAAGCGCGGAGCACACCATGATGAGAAGACTAAAAAGCCCTTCAGCTGGAGCTTTGCATCCTTTCAACTGCTTGCCATGTTGTTATTTACCCTGCTGGCGGTGATTGCAGGCAGGGGCGGGCTACAGCTCAAACCGGTGAACATGCTTAATGCCGCGCAAACGGTCAGCAGCCGCAACGTTCCGCTGCTGATCAACTCGCCTTTCAGCATGATCAAGGCCTTTGGCAAAAAACCCGTGAAGCCCTATCATGCTTTTGAAGAAAAGGAGCTAGACAGTATTTTCAATCCCTTGAAAACACGGCAAAGCATCAACAGGCCCGGCATCAAACCTTACGAGCGAACACCAAATTTCTTCATCCTCATTCTGGAAAGTTTTGGAAGCGACTACATCGACTATTACAGCCACAAGTGCCGGGGCACCACGCCCTTTCTCGACTCGCTGCTGATACAAAGCATCACCTTCAAGGGCATTGCCAACGGAAAGCGTTCCATCGAAGCGCTTCCTTCCATTATGGCGGGCATCCCCAGCCTGATGGACATTGACTATCCCAGCTCGCCCTTTTCGACCAACCGTATCGAAGGCCTGGGAACCGTTTTGAAAAAAAGAGGTTATACCACGGCCTTTTTTCATGGCGGAAACAATGGCACCATGGGCTTCGACGCCTTTTCGCGCGTTGCCGGCTTCGACCATTATTTTGGCCGCAGCGAATACAACAACGACAAGGATTTTGACGGGCGCTGGGGCATTTACGACCTTCCATTCCTGCAATACACCGTCGGTCAACTCAACCATTTTCCCGAGCCTTTTGCTGCGGCGCTGTTCACCCTGAGCAGTCACCATCCTTACCGCATTCCAGCGCCATTCGAACACAGTTTTCCGCAAGCCCGGACACCCCTGGAAGCCACCATGGCTTATGTGGATTATTCGCTTAGGCAATTTTTTGAGCTGGCCAAAAAGCAGGACTGGTTTGAGCGTACGGTGTTTGTGATTACCGCCGATCACACCCCCGAACAAAGTCAGTCCGGCGAAAATAATTATGTGTTGGCGGTCTATTCGGTGCCCCTAGCTTTTTACCTGCCCGGACAACAAATAGCTGCACGCATGGACGAATACGCCCAGCATATCGATATCCTGCCCACCCTCGCGGCAGCCTGCGACACAAATCTTCCGGTTTTTTCGTTCGGGCGCAACCTGCTCGACACCACTGATCTGCCCTATGCCGTGAACTACCTCAACGGGCAGCACAAACTCATCCGTGGCAATCATTTGCTCATCAGTACCGACGAAGGACCACTCGAATGGATCAGGCTGGACAATGATACTCAGGCGGATAAGCCTGATCAGCAAAAGGCCGATGAGGCTTGGAAATTTCAACAGGCTATCATTCAACAATTCCGCAACCGCATGCTGGCCAACAGACTGCATCCCTAGCGCTGTCCCCTTTTGATTACTTTTGCCGAGTGATGACGCCAATGCCCGCCAAAAAATGAAAACGATAAAGTTTATTGTCAATCCGCATGCGGGACATGGCAGCAAGGATGAGCTACCTAAGCTGATCAGTCGCGTTCTGTCGGAAAGGGATTTTAGCCGGGAGGTTGTTTATACCACCAGACCCGGTCATGCCAGCCAACTGGCCACCGAAGCCGTTGAAGCCGGCACAAACCT
>DAIOUP010000462.1:0-2241 GCA_036759465.1 Bacteroidales bacterium | reverse complement strand
GTATCAAGCCTTAGATCAACGTTAAACACTGGTTTTTCCGGTGCAAAATCGGCAGACCCGGATAGGCGGAATGTCAGTTTGGGATCGTTGAATTTTGCGTTTGCGGTTAGCGTTAAATCTTCAAACTGAGCTGATAAATCGATTCCGGAAAAAACCGTCCCCGGCATTTCCATCGCGATAATCTGACCGCTGAGATCGATAATGGCGTCGGCTGCGGTTAGCCCGCTCCCTTCAACACGCATAGCCAATGCCGTTTTCCCGGGAATTCCCTGATCAGAGATAAGCTTGCCCAACTCAAACTGCTTTGTACTGAAGCTTGCCTTGTAATTGGTTCTATCATTCAGCGGGTTGGTTCGCATCACCAGATCGGCTGCCAGATAGCCAAGGCCAGTGTTCATGTTGAAACGGGTGATGAAGTCCTTGTAAGTACCCTCAAACATTCCACGCAGGCTCAATTGTTTTAAACTTTTCACCTTACTTGGCAACTGAATCGTGCCATCAGGTATCCTAAACCGCTCGAGCTCAGTTATACCGGTGGTAAGATTTCGGATTGATGCCCTTACGTAAGTTGAGTAAATGTCCGGCAGCCCTGTCATGTTGACATCAGCCTCAAGCAAGGTCGTTGTTCCGTAGGCCATCCTGAATCCTTCGGCCCTGAATTCTGCTATCGTTCCCTGAGCCTTACCCTGAAAGCTGAGCATATTTGGCATATCGAAAAGCTCTTCCGAAAAATAACCCAACTCGCTCATTTGCAGTCGCGATGGTCGCATCTCTGCGATCAGAAAAACCGAATCGATAAAATCATCAAAAGCTCTAAGCCCGCTGAAACGCATTCGCAAGTCGAGGTCAAGAGCGCTTTCTGGCAGATTTATCCGCAATCCTCTTGCATTAGCGAAACCATCGCCCAGCGTAAGTTCCGTTGAAAGTTTCTCCAGCTTGAGTCCACAACGCTCCTGAGCACTCAAAGATGTTATACTAGCAGTGATAGAATCGCCACGGAGATGAAGCTGCTGAGCTTCAAGGTTAATATTGTTGACTATCAGTCTATTATAATCCATTTCCCGCTCAGGAACTGTATCACTGCCCGCAATGATGTAGCTGAAACGGCCCTCAGTCAATGCCAGTTTAAACACTTCAACAGGATAGTCGGTCTGTCCAGTACTGCTGCCTGAAGCGTTGCCCGAAAAGGCATCGATGAGGAATTGGTAGTTGAAGTCGTCTTCGCCTTCATAGCGAACAATGTGGAAAGACGGCTGATCAAGGGAAACCGACCTTAATTTCAGCGCTTTTGAAAAGTGATATGCAGCAGGAATCACCTCCAGCCTTTGCGTTGAAAGAAGCTGATTATGGTGAAGGTCGGTCACTTCCAAACCTTCGATTACCAATTGGAGCTTCAATCCAAGGCTAATTTTCTGAATGGTAATGGTTGCGCCGGTTTTATTGCTCAGGAAGGCAGCGGTGTATCTTGCCGCCCAGGTTTGTACGACAGGATCGCTAAAGGCAAGAAACAGATTGAGCCATACAGCCAGAAGTATGGCAGTCAGCATCAGAAAGAAGCGGAAAACGAATCTCACCTTTTTGATACCTTTGCGCGGTTAAGTTTGATCTCCTATGTACATTCTGGGCATCGAAACATCCTGCGACGACACTTCTGCAGCTGTGCTGCATGATAACAGGGTGCTGTCGAATGTGATTGCCGGTCAGGAGGTTCATCGGCTCTACGGGGGTGTTGTCCCCGAACTGGCCTCAAGAGCCCACCAGCAGCACATTGTGCCTGTTGTGGATGCTGCCCTGAAACAAGCAAAAGTAACCAAAAATCAACTTTCGCTCATCGCATATACACGCGGTCCGGGTCTTTTAGGTTCGCTTCTCGTGGGAAGCGCTTTTGCCAAGGCCTTATCACTCGGTCTGGATGTACCTCTGGTCGATGTCGATCACATGGAGGCCCATATCTTCGCTCATTTTCTTGTGGATGAGTTGCAGAAAAAGCAGCCCGGACTGCCTTTCCTATGTCTCACCGTATCAGGAGGACACACGCAGATTGTGAGGGTGGATAAAGATCACAGCATGCATATCATCGGACGCACCATCGACGATGCAGCCGGTGAGGCTTTCGATAAGGCTGCAAAGATTATGGGGCTCCCCTACCCCGGCGGTCCCGAAATCGACAGGCTTGCTCAGGAAGGAAATCCCGGCGCCTTTCAATTTGCCGAGCCCAGAATACCCGGCTACGACTATAGC
>DAIOUP010000461.1:0-2242 GCA_036759465.1 Bacteroidales bacterium | reverse complement strand
GCTTTAACGGCTGGCAGGGGAGTGCTGTTGAACGCATTGAAAATGAGATGTCCGGGCGGATAAACAATGTTGTTCCTGCGTTCTTCCACCAAAAAGTCTTTCAGCAGCTGAAAATATGGCGCGTCAAACTCATCGCCAAGCACCGAAAGCCACGAAGTTTCAAGCTCCGGTTTTCGCTGGTTCGCTATTGTTGTGGATTCTTCCGGTTCGGCCATGATGTTTGCTTTTACAGTTTGCCAGGAGGGAGTGCAGCAATGCAAAATCCATTACATTTGCACTGTAAGCTGTAAAATTATGAAAAAAGCACTGGTAATTTTCGCCTCCGCCTTGTTTTTGGCCCTCCTTGCGGGCGCCTGCAAATCGAGCAGCAAATGCGCCGCTTATGGCGAAGTGCATAAGTATCAAAAAGAGGTGAAATACTGACACCACTAACTCGTTGCCCAACAGTAAATACTGTTTTAAGGATGCGACTGGTCGGATGCATTTTGCTGCTTTTGCTCTTCCTGCCCGGGTTATCTCAGGCGCAGGACAGGATGCTGATGGACACGATCGATAACCTTATTATATACAGTAACGAGAAATCCGGCTTGCTTCAGGCCCATTCCAACGGAATTGGCTTTGGGTACCGAACCGGCGTAAACCGCAGTATCAACAATACCCGGCTCTGGGCTTTCGATTTTGTTACGATGCAGTCGCCCAAGCAGGTTAAGACCATCAATCCTTACTACACCAATTCGCGCCGCTATGTTTATGGTAAGGTAAATGATGTGTTTATCGTGCGAGCGGGTATTTCGGAGAAGCGTCTGCTCAACCGCAAACCCTATTGGGGTGGTGTGGAGCTGCGCTGGATTTGGGAAACAGGTGCCAGTATGGGCATCGAAAAGCCCTATTACCTTTTTGTGATCAGGTTGGTACCCGGCCCTGGAGGTAATTTGTCGTACACTATAGATACCGAGAAGTTTAACAGCGATGTTTCGTGGGATGATATCTACGGCAAAGCACCCTTTACACGCGGGCTGAACGAAATTAAGCTTCGACCGGGCGCTTATGGAAAGCTGGGCTTCAATTTCGAGTTTGGCAATGTTCGCACAGCCACAAGAGCTGTTGAAGTTGGAGTGGTGGCCGACGTGCATCCCTTCGGCATCAGCATCATGGACAGCAATACAAATCAGCGGCTGTTTCTCAACTTCTACCTCAGCTACGCCATGGGCAAGCGATTCAATAAGTATTGATTCAGAATCGGTAAGTGAGTATCAAATCGAATCGGCGCGCTTTGTTATTGTTTTCACCGCGGTCCATTATCCATGTATAGTCGAGCCCGGCATTTATTTTAGCCGAGCTGAGCAATTCGACCGAGATCTGAGCCAGGTGTGGCCGGGGATAACTCTTGTCTTTTTCGGCATCGCTCACTGCGACCAAACGGAAAACATTGTAGGAGAAAGTTCCAAGCGACTGAATGACAAGCCGATCGGTGATGGCGTAATCGAAGAATATGGATGGGCCAACGCCATAATAGAGTCCGTGGGGTTCGCGCGTTTTACCATTCACCGGAATGCCCTGGGCGGTTCGCTCGTAGGAATATGAACCCAGAATGAAATCGTTGATATTGAAGCCGGCCGCGATGCTCGTCCTTCCCGGATTATTGAGGTTCCAGCCCCAACTTGCAAAGCCGATCAGATGCGAAAGCACCGTTTCTTCTTTGCGTTCGATGTTCGAGCCATCTTTAATGGCTGCTGACAGAAGCGAAAAAAGATCGCCTATGCTTTTGTTTTGCCAGTAAAACCTTCGGTCGCCTTTGTCGATGTTATAGTCTTTCCAGTCGATCTTCAAAGAAATGGCACTTTTCCTGTGATTCTCGGCATAGGGCATTCCGGGATTCGCCATAGAAGAAAGCATTAGTCCGAAACCCCAGCGGTCGTATTCGTAGAAATCATACTTGCCATAGCTAAAATCTTTTAATTGCTGCGAAACGCCCGAAATCGACATGAGGCAAAGCAGTGTAAGCGTAGTAACAACGGTTTTAGGTAGCCTGGTTTTCATTTGTTCAGTTTTACGACAAAGAAAAACTACAAATCAGGACATGGATATAGGGTAAATACCGTAGATGGAAAAAAAGCCGGACATATGCTGCCCGGCTTTGATAAAAAAAAAGATGCAGTTGAAGGATTAAGAAGCTTTGACAAACTGCACTTCTGCAAAGATTTTTACTTCCTCACCAACTAAAACTCCTCCTGTTTCGAGT
>DAIOUP010000460.1:0-2244 GCA_036759465.1 Bacteroidales bacterium | reverse complement strand
CCTCCGTAATGGATCACAAAATTGAGGCTGCTCACGGTCTGGGCGGGGTTATTGAAAGGCCCGAGCTGAACAATCCAGGCATTGCCGCTTTGTGTAAAAGGCGTCCGGGCAGCTACATTGTCGGTCCAGATGGTGGTACCTGCAGGCCAGTAGGCTTCGTTGGGCCTGGTCCAATTGTTCACGCCCCAGTGCAGGCGGGCATTGGTGCTCATGTTGGCGTCCTGGCTCACCACTATGGTGATCATATCGGCATTCGAGGGGTTTTGAGGCAGCCAGCTGATGCCTGCCGGATAATTGGCCGTTACATTGATGGTCATCGTATAGCTGGCCTGGCTTTCCAGTCCCTGATTGTCGCGTACCCTGAACTGGAAAGTGGTGTACGGCGTGCCCGAAGCTCCTGCGGCAGGGCTGAATACAAGTTGATTAACGTTGGAAACCAGATCGTTCACGGCCACAGGGTTTCCGCCCGATGTGAGGCTGCCTGCAGCGGGCAAGGCGGTCAGTCTGATACCGGCAAAGGTGTTGCCCACCGGACTGCTGAAGGGGAAGTTGCTGTTGCTGAAAGTGTGGCTGGTGTTCACCGGAATGCTGATGCTGCTGTTCTGGCCCACGGGTAGGGGCGATATCACATTCACGGTCATGGTGTACGATTGCAGCGAGTAAAGCCCGTTGCTGTCTTTCACCTTGAAAGTGAACGAGGTGTAAGGGCTACCCGAGGCTCCGGCTGCCGGATTTAGCACCAGAAGCGCGGGATTGGCATAGTCGGTAATTGTGGCTGCTGCCTGACCGTTGTAGGTGAGCGTGCCCTGTGCGGGTAGACTTTGCAGCTGGAATGCGGTAAAACTTGCTCCGGAAGGACTTGTAAAAGCAAAGTCGCTGCTGCTGAAGGTGTAAGCGGTATTGATGAGCGTGCTCACAGTTCTGTTGGCACTCACCGGATTTGGGTCTTGAGGCGGTTGAATAGTGACGTTCCAGTCCTGACCGTTGTTGTTATCCCACTGCGTGGCACTGAGCTTGAAAACAAAATTGAGCACATTGACTGCCTGAGCAGGATTGTTGAAAGGCCCCAGCTGCCAGTAATACCTGCCCTGATTGTCCTGACCCGCGGGCGGGGTTTGCACCGCCTGACTGCCCGAATGCAGCTCTGTGCCGGCCGGCCGGTAGGTTTCGATGGGCCTTTGCCAGCCGTTGACACCCCAGTGCAGCAAAGAAACAGAAGTGGCATGGGCTGCTGTGATGGTAATTACATCGTTGGCGGTAGGGCTGGATGGGCTGATGGTTACATTGCTGCTGCTACCGCCGCTTCCATCACCTACCCACGCGTGCTGAATGGGCGAACGGGCCACATTGCCATTGTTGTCGGTGGCTTCCACATAATAGTCGAGCAGTTTGTTGGTGAAGCCCGCGATCATGGCCGAAAATTCCTGAGCCTTATACAAGGGCAGGGGATTGGTGATCGAAGGAATGCTCACCCCGGTCATGGGTTTGCTCTGCCATGGCCCTACGCTGGGGCCGCCGGTGTATGTCAGGTTGTCGTTGCCCACCTGATTGGCCACGCTTTCGCGATATTTCAGCTGTACCGAACTCAACCCGTTAAGGTCGAATACATAAGTCCAGACAGTGAAATCGGAAGGGCGTACGCCCTGGCTGGTCCACTCGATATCCCCCGGGTTGTAAGGTGTGCGCTGCGGCACGTATATGGCCGGAGGTGTAAGGTCGGGTCCGCCCTGAGCCACCGGGAGGGCGTTGCTCACGGCCTGGTTGGCAGCCAGGGTGGGGTTCGAGTCCCAGATCTCGGTGCCGTCCCAATACCAGTAATCGCTGGCCTGCCCGTTGAGGTAATAGTGCCATCCCTGCAATGTGCCGGGATGGTTGGGGTTGATCTGGTCTGCTGTCTGGACAATGTTTTTGGCTGCTGTCATCACGCCCCAGCTGTTGCGATCAGGGCTGTAAGGGCCGCTGGCGCCGGGATAGGTTCCCGGATCACCGTTCCATTTTCTGAATACCTGATCGCCCCCGGCTGCACCCAGCCAGCTGCCGTCCTGCACATAAATCACATCGTTCTGGGGGGGAGGAAAACGTTGCAGATAGTCCTGTATGGTAGTACATTCAAAACGGTTGGAATTGGCCTGCAACCAGTTGACAAAATTCTGGAAGTTGCTATTGTAGTAGGCTTCGCTGCCACCACCGTAATTGTCGCCATCGTGGTGTAGAACAATGAGGATGGGGAGGCTGGGATCGGTG
>DAIOUP010000459.1:0-2246 GCA_036759465.1 Bacteroidales bacterium | reverse complement strand
GGCAGATGCTGGTCGTAGGATAGTTTGTAAGTGCGAAATGCATTGCCAATTCCGGGCCACTGATTGCGGTATTGGAGCGAAATACGCCCGCATTCTGTTTGACCGGCAAAGGCCGGATTCAAATATAGCGGCGCGGCGTAAAACTGACTAAAGCCAACGTCCTGAGCATTAGAAATAAGTGCTGAAAGGATGTTTGCGGTTATAAGTGCGGTGATGAACGAACGGGCGACTAAACGGTTTAGTCTGAACAAGCTGCTATATGACTTTAGGGAAGCCGATTCGGGTCTCGCACATCGCGCGCAAAACCAATTGCCTTTTGGATGATTGTTTCCGATAAGTCGTAAAATAAAATACGGCATTCCAGCCCTTCAAATAAGCGTGCAATGATACGCTTTTCTTTCTTTGTTTCACCACAATTTATTGCGGCAATAAAGCGGCATTCAGTCCGTTTTGGTATCCAGAAGCAAAATAAAGCGCTTTATTTGTATTTCTTCGATCACTTTAACCAATACACTGCTGTTCCGTAGATGATTTTACCATATAAGAAGATACCTGAATTGCTCAGCAAAATAGCTGCAGATAATCCGGATAATCAAAGATTCGTAATATCCTTCCCCTGGCAATATGTAAATGATGCAAGACCAACTGGTGCTTTTCGGGAGTGGTTATTGATTTTCATTTTAGTGCTTCTTTTTCAGCCGCTTATGTCGGCGGAGGTTTTGAAATCTGGGAGCATAAGCCTGATCTGGAAAAAATCCGATACCCTTCATTTGCCGGGCAGAGAGGTGCTTTACCGTCCTTATTTCGAAGGGGCTGTCTATCAGTCGGACATGTCGGCTATCCCGCTATATTCCAGTGCATTACCAGTGATGGATGCTGCATTGTCCTATTCCGTAAAACTTATTCCAACAAGAGTTGATTATCCGCCTCTTGAATCGTTGAAACTTTCCTCAAGAGAGACCTTACCCGACGATTATCGCATCGAGGTGCAAACCGGAGTTTCGCGCGATCTCTCCATGCTGCGGTGGCAGGTGAATACGCTGAGGCGAATTTCAGATGGCAGAGTAGAACGACTTCTGGATTTTGATTATCAGATTACGTACAACCTTCCTGAGGCTCATTTTGAGACGGTGCAGAAGTCGGGAAGTTATACTACAAATTCGGTACTTGCCAACGGTCGCTGGTTCAAGTTCAGGGTGAGCAATACCGGGATTCATCGCATTACCTCAGCCAACCTTCAGTCCATGGGCATTAATATTGCCACCGTTAATCCGCGCCATATCAGGATATACGGCAACGGTGGAGGTGTATTGCCTGAGGCAAATGCCGATCCCAGGATTGATGATCTGGCAGAGAATGCTATTCTTGTTGTTGGAGAGGAAGACGGGGTTTTTAATAGCAGCGATTATATTTTGTTCTATGCTAAAGGCCCGGTCAGGTGGGATTTCAATCCCCTTTCAGGCACTTATGTGCACACACCGGCTTATTACGACGATTACGCCTACTATTTCATCACAACTGATTCAGGGCCCGGAAAGCGCATCGCCACGGCACAAAACACGGGTGCAGCAGCGCAAAGCATCAGCGATTTTCTGGATTACAGGGTGCATGAGCAGGATTTGGTAAACCTCACCAACACCGGTCGCACCTGGTACGGCGAACTGTTCGACATCACCCTCAGCCGCGACTATCCCTTCGATTTTCCGAATATGATTTCATCAAAACTGGCGAGGGTAGAAACAGAGGTTGCGGCACGCAATTTCGGACCAGCAGGCTTTCAGCTATTTGTTGACGGGCAACTCAGGGCCAATTTACCTATTGACCCTACCCTGGCCACGGGATACGACTATGCCAAAAACAATGGCACATCGGTTGATGTTACACCCTCAGGCAGCCGGGTTAACGTCAATATCCGTTTTACCCGCTCGGTGAGCTCGGCCCGTGGCTGGCTCGATTATATCAGGGTCAATGCATGGCGAAATCTGGTCTTTTCGGGCGGGCAGCTCCAGTTTAGAAATCATCGAATACTGCCTGACGGAAGCTTCGAATACCAGGTAACGGGAGGAAGCACCGGCCTTTTGCTTTGGGATGTCACTGATCAAACCAATGTATTGGCGCGTCCGTTTAGTCTTCAGGGTGGCGGAATCGCTTTCACCGCACCGGCCGACGGCAGGAGGGAGTTTGTGCTGTTCGACAACAGCAGCTTTTTCAGTATTGAAAACGTAGGGCCGGTCGCCAACCAAAAT
>DAIOUP010000458.1:0-2252 GCA_036759465.1 Bacteroidales bacterium | reverse complement strand
TTCAGGCATTGCGCTTTCGCGGCGCCTCAATTCAAAATTTTGACCCAAATAAACTTTACGCACCTGCTCGTCGGCCGCCAACTCCTCCGATGTTCCTGATTTCAGGATGGCACCCTCGAAAAGCAGATACGACCTGTCGGTGATCGACAAAGTTTCGTGCACATTGTGGTCGGTGATGAGGATACCGATGTTTTTCTCTTTCAGATGCCAAACGATGTTTTGTATGTCTTCAACCGCAATAGGGTCAACTCCGGCAAAAGGTTCGTCGAGCAAGATAAAGCTTGGGCTAACGGCCAAAGCGCGGGCTATTTCGGTGCGCCGGCGTTCGCCACCCGAAAGCTGAATGCCTTTGTTTTTTCTAATAGTCTGAAGGCCAAACTCGTCGAGCAATTGCTCCAATCGCTCGTATCGCTGGTCGCGACTCATACCCGGTTTGAATTCCATAACTGACAGAAGGTTGTCCTCAACGGTCATGTCGCGAAAAACACTTGCCTCCTGAGCCAGATAGCCAATACCAAGCTGCGCTCTGCGATACATCGGTTCAGCAGTGATCTCGGTATCATCGAGAAAAACCTTACCCGACAATGGCTTTATCAGTCCCACGATCATATAGAATGTGGTCGTTTTTCCGGCACCATTTGGCCCCAGCAATCCTACAATTTCGCCCTGTTTGACATACACTGAAACGTCCTTAACAACGGTGCGTTGCTTGTACTTTTTAAACAGGTGCTCGGTGCGAAGTATCATCATGAAGCATCAGGTATATGCTGTTTGGTAATACAACCATCAGCGTTAACGATTTTCCCGGAGTGTTTCCCAAAACTCCAGCGCTCTGCGGGTATGTGGAATAACGATGGTGCCTCCGACAAGGTTGGCTACGCCGAATATCTCCATAATTTCTTCTGTTGTGAGGCCAAGTTCAAAGCATTTCTGCAAATGATAGGCAATGCAATCGTCGCAGCGCAGCACCATCGAGGCCACAAGACCGAGCATTTCTTTGGTGCGGGCATCCAGGGCTCCGTCCTCGTAGGTGAGGGTGTCGAGGCTATAAATGCGCTTCATGATTTTGTTGTTGGGAGCTGCCATCAGGCGCTCATTCATCATGGCCCTGTAGGCATTAAACTGCTCAATCTTATTCATATCGCTTGCTGATTCGTTAAGTTTATACAACGCCTTCTTTCAGGATATCGTGCAGATGAATAACCCTTTATACGTATCGTTTTCCACAACGGGCAACTGAGTGATATTGTACTGACGCATCAAAGCCAGCGCATTGGCAAGGTGTTCGCCCGGGCCGATGCTTTTGGGATTGCGTGTCATAATATCGCGTGCCCTGAGGTGATCAAAGCTTTCATTGTTCATCAGCATGCGCCGGAGGTCGCCATCAGTAATAATTCCTTCCAACCGGCCATTACCGATTACGGCGGTGGCGCCGAGACGCTTGGCCGAAATTTCAACAATTACTTTTCTGAGGTCGTCGTCGAGGTTAACCTCAGGCACCTCGTTCCGAATATAAACATCTTCCACCCTCATATAGAGCTTTTTACCCAATGCTCCTCCCGGATGAATGCGGGCAAAATCCTCAGGACTAAAACCTCTGCAATGCAAAAGGGCTATTGCCAGCGCATCGCCCATAACCATCTGGGCAGTAGTGCTCGAGGTGGGCGCAAGGTTGTTTGGACAGGCCTCATGTTCCACGGCAGTCATCAAAACATAATTGGCCTGAAGTGCAAGATACGACTCCGGGTTTCCTACCATGGCCACCAATACGTTTGGCCTTGCCTTGAGCAGCGGCACAAGCACCTTAATTTCAGGCGTTTCGCCGCTTTTTGAGATGAGCAGCACCACATCCTCGTCGCGCACTACGCCAAGGTCGCCGTGAATGGCATCAGCTGCATGCAAAAACACGGCATTGGTGCCGGTACTGTTTAAGGTGGCCACTATCTTCTGAGCCACAATAGCACTCTTGCCTATTCCGCTTACGATAACTTTTCCGGAAGAACGAAAAATGCAATCAACCACCAGACCAAAATGGGGCGTGAGCTGCGGGATCAGCCCATCCAACGCATCCCTCTCCTGACGGATAACATCGCTTGCCAGCGCTAAAAGCATTTCCTGTGATGGGTTGGAAATTTCTCTTGAATCGGACACCATAAGGGGATAATTGAGGCAAAGTTAGAAAATTCGGGTTTAAGCGATGCATGCACCTCCTTGAGCCTACAGAATCAAAAAAAATTCACAGTATAATATAT
>DAIOUP010000457.1:0-2254 GCA_036759465.1 Bacteroidales bacterium | reverse complement strand
CTTCGGACATGGTGGGATGAGGATGTATGGTTTTGATGATTTCATGTCCGGTGGTTTCGAGCTTTCGGGCAGCTACAGCCTCGGCAATCATTTCCGTTACATTGTCGCCAATCATGTGGCAGCCAAGCCATTCACCGTATTTGGCATCAAAAATAACCTTAACAAATCCATCCTTGTTTCCGGCAGCGCTGGCCTTTCCGGAAGCTGAGAAGGGGAACTTACCCACTTTAATCTCGTAGCCAGCCTCCAGAGCCTGCTTTTCGGTCATGCCCACCGAAGCCACTTCAGGGCTGGTGTAGGTGCACGAAGGTATATTGCCATAATCAACAGGTTCGGGATTTAGGCCGCAAATGGCTTCAACGCAGGTGATTCCTTCGTGCGAGGCGGTGTGAGCCAGTGCCGGACCGTGAACGATATCGCCTATGGCATAAATGCCTTCCACATTGGTGCGATAATACGCATCGACAAGCACCTTGCCTTTTTCAAAGGCAACACCTGTTTCTTCGAGGCCCAGACCTTCAAGGTTGGTGGCCACACCTACGGCAGATAGCACAACTTCGGCTTCGACCAATTCCGTACCTTTTTTGGTGCTGATAGTTACCTTGCATAGATCACCGGAAGTATCAACATTCTCCACTGTTGATCCGGTCATCACGGTCATGCCTGCCTTTTTGAATGAACGCTCCAGTTGTTTGCTAACCTCCTCATCTTCAAGTGGAAGAATGTTGGGCATATATTCCACGAGCGTCACTTTGGTGCCCATGCTGTTGTAGAAATAGGCAAACTCCGAGCCAATTGCCCCCGAACCCACTACCACCATGGATGCGGGTTGTTTGGGCAGAACCATGGCATCGCGATAGCCAACGATTTTCTTTCCGTCGATCTTCATATTGGGAAGCTCGCGCGAGCGTGCACCAGTGGCAAGGATAATGTGAGCGGCTTCGTAGGTTTCCTTTGTACCATCGGCTCTTGTAACCTCCACCTTTTTTCCGGGCCTGATGCTGCCAAAACCGTTGATTAGTTCAATCTTGTTCTTCTTGAACAGAAACTGAACGCCCTTGCTCATGCCATCGGCCACGCCGCGGCTGCGTTTGATCACTGCATCAAAATCGGGTTTAACCACGCCACTGATGCTGATACCATACTCGGAGGCATGTTTGGTGTAGTTGAACACCTGAGCACTTTTCAGCAAGGCCTTGGTAGGGATGCATCCCCAATTGAGGCAAACGCCGCCAATCTCAGCTTTTTCAACCACAGCCACCTTTTTGCCAAGCTGGCTTGCACGGATGGCAGCTACATATCCGCCAGGACCGCTGCCTATAACGATAAGGTCGTAATTCATTGCTTTGGATGTTGATTTTTGTGGTGCAAAGGTAACAATTTCGACCAGCTTTGGTTTTGAGCGCTATTGGCTGACAAATCCATTAACTTTGCCCAGGCACCCGGATTTTTCATCTCTCTACTTGCGCAATACGCCGGAACAGGAGACCGGCAAACCGGGTGCCTATTTTAAACTTAATGCCATGAAGACAAAAGTCGTCGCCTATATCTTCGTTTTCGTGCAATTTTCGATGCTTACCCTCATCCTGGCTACAGGTCCCTGGCTTAGCCCCTCACCTGTCGGATTGCTGGTTGAGCTGGCCGGTTTGCTCGTAGGCGTCGTAGCCATTATGCAAATGCAAGTTGGCAACTTCAACGTGGCCCCTCTACCCAAGAAGGGAGGGCGTTTGGTGACAAGCGGCATATATGCAGTCATCCGCCACCCGATGTATCTGGCACAACTCATGGCCATGCTGCCGTTAGTGACCGAATATTACAGCTCATTCCGCTTGTCCGCCTGGATCATTTTGCTCATAAACCTGATTTTCAAACAATTGTTTGAGGAAAGACAACTTATGATTCAGTATCCCGACTACGAAATTTATAAGCAGAAAAGCTGGAGAATGATTCCGTTTGTTTTCTGATGTCAATCCTGCTGAAGGCTGAAATAATGTCATACTACTGACGAATAACTGACAGGAAGTGGCGCTGGCATGGGAGTTGATGCTATTGTCGGAAAATTATTTGAAGATGGCAATAAGCAATGTGGCATCGCATGAAGAGATGCTTGGTTTAATCCGCAAAGACCAAAAAAACTACATTTTGCTCTATAAATCAGGCTCCGAGGCCAGCGAATGCAGCCTTAAAAACATCACTGAAGCTGCAGAAAAGCTGGATAAGGTGAATGTGATGCTGGCCGATGTAAGTGTTGTAC
>DAIOUP010000456.1:0-2259 GCA_036759465.1 Bacteroidales bacterium | reverse complement strand
GTAGTCGACAGGATAGAGAATGTTTTTCCCAATACTTTGCCTCCCTTCGAAGCGGAGTATCCGGTTTACGGACTTGACTTCTCGAAAGGCGTTGTGGTGGGCTGGGAACAAAAAATGGTTACTGAAACCGTCGATTACAACAATCCCCAGCATGGGGGTTGGCTGGTGTTCGACGGGCTGGGCCGTCCCACACTCGGCGGTGCCGAAGTGGGATTACCAGCCGCCTCGGCAGGTCAGGGTGGCTCCATGGCTCGGTTCACCATTCGCAACGATTTTATGTATGCCGTGCACAACAGCAAACTTATGTTGTTCAACCTGAGCACGATACCTGGAATCAAACAGGGTTTAAGTACGAGTATACCCCGCATCATCGAAACGATCTTCCCACTCGAAGACAGGCTTTTCCTTGGCACAACCACAGGGATGCTTATTTACGACATCAGCAATCCCGAACTACCATCTTTTGTTTCGGAAATTTCGCATATCAATTCGTGCGACCCTGTTGTTGTGCAGGATACACTGGCCTATGTAACGCTCCGCTCCGGCACAGTTTGCGAAGGTTTTGCAAATCAGCTTGATGTGGTTGGAATTGGAACAATTACGCAGCCTAAGCTCCTCAAGACTTATCCCATGCACAACCCACACGGCCTTGGGATTGATGGTGATTTATTGTTTATCTGCGACGGCGATGCCGGCCTGAAGGTGTTCAATGTCAGCAATCCTTATCAGATTGGTCAGAACCTGATCGCGCATTTCCAAAATATCCGCACCTACGATGTGATCCCCAACAATGGCTTGTTGTTGCTCGTTGGAGCCGACGGACTGTTTCAATATGATTATAGTAATCCCCAGCAGCTTGTACAACTTAGTCATATTCCGGTCGTAAAACCCTGAATAACAAATACAAATCATTAACTCAAAAGCAAATGTTCGGTTTATTTAAAAAGAAGGAACGCCGAAAACCCATGATTGACCTTGTTCGTTGGCCCTTGTCCAGTTTCAGAAGGCCCGAAACCAATCAGCCTGCCATCTGGAACAATCGTTTTGGCTCACAGAATCGTCTTTCCAAACAGTTCAACAAACTGTGGTCTATCAGTCTGAGGTCATTATGGTAGGCGGTTGCCGACCTGCATTGATGCGCTGCAGCACCCGATTACTTATAGTTTTTGGGGTGATGGCTCTTTTGATGTCGTATGCGCCCCTTCAGGCACAGAAGCCACGAACGCAGATGGTATTGCTCAAAAACGGAGAGATGGTAAAGGGTGTTATACTCTCGAGCGATCCGGTTGCTGGCGTTCGAATTGAGAATAGCTGCGGCATCAGGGTAATTGCACATAACGAAATAGATACGATCATGGCCGGAAAATCGTCGTCGATGCGCTTTGCGGCAGATAAAGGAATTTATAACCTAAGCTCACTAACCCTGTTGTTTGGCGAGGGAGAGAACGGATTTGTTCCTCTCCCTTCGCTGACAACGACATTTGGTTATCTGTTTAATGATAAATTCATGGCTGGAGCAGGCCTCGGGATCGAGTATTTTAATTGGCCGGTAATGCCGCTTTACGCCGAAACCCGTTATATTTTTCGAACTAATGATATTCTGTACCCGTGGATATCGCTCAGGGCCGGAGGGGCAATTCCACTTGTTAGTACATACAATGATAACGGAATTTATAGCTGGGTGAGCGAGGGAAAAACCTATGGCGGACTGATGGTCAATCCCGAAACTGGGATTTGGTTTCCGCTTTCATCAAAAACCGGTGTCTCAGTCTCTGTTGGCTATCATCACCAGCGCCTGAGCTACGATGCACCGATGATCGACTGGCGCTTTGGGACGCAGATCGGAGCGCGTCGCGTTTACACCTACTACAACCGAATTAATCTTCGACTTGGTTTGTATTTCAGATAATTACGGCTTCTTGCTTTTCTGACATAACACGCTTTGCCCGGGCTTTCGTCCGGGTTTTTTATGTTGAGCTCAATCGCTAATGCCCTTTCCAAGCATTATTTTGCCATAAAAACGCTCTACTCTTGCGGCGCGGGTAGCGGCCTGTTTTGCCTGGGAGAAATAGAAAAGGTATTCTTTTTGCCGACCGGGACTTAAGGCTTTAAATGCCGATTCGAAGCCAGGCGATTCGTCGAATTTTTCCTGAAGTTCGAGAGAAACTGGAATGGGGGTTGTGTTTTTTGGCGCTTTGATACCTTGTCGTTCTATTTCGATGGCTTGCACAATCAGTGCCAGGATTTGCGGGGCATTGT
>DAIOUP010000455.1:0-2263 GCA_036759465.1 Bacteroidales bacterium | reverse complement strand
ACCCATAGTACGGCCCTTTGGGGCAGTAGCTCCGGCAATAAAACCCACAACAGGTTTAGTGCCATGCTCCTTTACCCAGTATGCCGCATCTGCTTCCATGCTCCCGCCAATTTCGCCAATCATCACAATACCTTCGGTTTCAGGATCTTCCATCAGCAACTGAACGGCTTCTTTAGTCGTTGTTCCAATGATGGGATCGCCACCGATGCCGATGGCCGTGCTTTGCCCGAGGCCAGCTTTGGTGAGTTGATCTACAGCCTCATAGGTGAGCGTTCCGGAGCGCGAAACAATGCCTACGCGGCCTTTTTGATGAATGAAACCAGGCATAATGCCAACTTTGGTCTCTCCGGGAGTGATCACGCCAGGACAATTTGGCCCAATCAGCCTGCAATCGAACGCTTTAATGTATTCTTTGGCTTTGGCCATATCGGCAACCGGGATACCTTCAGTAATACAAACAATCACTTTTATTCCCGCTTCGGCGGCTTCCATGATGGCATCGGCAGCGAAAGCCGCAGGTACATAAATGACACTTACATCAGCACCGGCTTTTTCCACAGCTTCCTTCACCGTATTGAAAACCGGACGGTCCAGATGGATGGTACCGCCTTTTCCGGGGGTAACCCCACCTACGACATTGGTCCCATATTCAATCATCTGGCCGGCGTGAAAAGTGCCTTCGCTGCCCGTGAAACCTTGTACAATTACTCTGGAATTCTTATTTACGAGTACGCTCATTATTAGTGTATTTTGTGGTTCAAATGTAGTGCATTTTTCGGGCTGTTTCCCGTCAATGATGCAATTGAAGGCAGTTTTTAGTAATTAGCCAAGCAAACTGAAGCTTACCGTTAAGCCGGCCATAACAACCGAAACCATCGACATAAGTTTGATGAGGATATTCAGCGACGGCCCGCTGGTGTCCTTGAACGGATCGCCCACTGTGTCGCCAACCACACCGGCCTTGTGGGTTTCGCTGCCTTTGCCGCCGTAATTGCCTTTTTCGATAAATTTCTTTGCATTATCCCAGGCTCCACCGGCATTATTGAGCATCGAAGCGAGCGTGAAACCGGCTGTAAGTCCGCCAACAAGCAGCCCTACAACACCTGAAACACCCAAAACAACACCAACTGCAACAGGGATTACAATGGCAAGCAACGATGGAACGAGCATCTCGCGCTGTGCTCCCTTGGTGGATATTTCAACGCATTTAGCATATTCGGGGGTTGCTTTGCCTTCCATGATACCCGGTATTTCACGGAATTGTCGCCTTACTTCATCTACCATCGCACCTGCAGCGCGCCCGACGGCTTTCATGGTCATTGCTGAGAAAACAAAAGCCATCATGGCACCGATGAATATTCCACCCAGCAACATGGGGTTGAAAATTGTTAGGTTATATGCCTCGGCAAAATCTGTGATGGTAGCGGCCGAGAGCTGAATAATACGTTGTCCTTCAAGTGCTACAGGCACAACAGCCGAACGGGCGGAAACGAAAATAACATCACCAACCTTCATGATACCGTCAGTCTGATCGGCGATTTTGCCAATCCAAAGCCTGATCTCTTCCATATAAGCTGCCAGCAGTGCCATGGCGGTAAGGGCAGCTGAGCCGATGGCAAATCCTTTGCCGGTGGCTGCGGTCGTATTGCCCAGCATGTCGAGGGCGTCGGTACGTTCGCGAACTTCTTTTGGCAGATGTGCCATCTCGGCATTGCCGCCGGCATTATCGGCGATTGGGCCAAAAGCATCAGTGGCAAGGGTGATACCCAGGGTGCTGAGCATACCTACGGCAGCAAAACCAATTCCGTAAACCCCTTGAGAAAAATCGCTGAAACCTCCGGCAAAACCGAAAGCCGCAAGAATGCCTGCAACAATAGTGGTTACAGGAATCCAGGTGGAGAACATCCCTACGGCAACACCGTCGATAATTGTTGTAGCCGGTCCTGATTGAGCCTGACGGGCAATGCCTTTTGTTGGTTTGTATTCATCAGAGGTGAAATATTCGGTGCCTTGACCGATGATGACACCGGCCAAAAGACCCGCAACCACAGAGCCAAATATGCCCCAGGAAAACCATCCCAGATACGCAAGAAGAGCTACCACGATTAAAATGAGGAAAGAGCTTCCGCCTGTTCCGAGCAAAAGGGCGTTCAACAGGTTTTTTTGCGTTGCTGATTCCTTGGCCCTGACGAAGAAAATGCCCAGAACGGAAATCAAAATCCCGACGGCGGCAACAATCATCGGGGCAATAACATATTTTTCC
>DAIOUP010000454.1:0-2264 GCA_036759465.1 Bacteroidales bacterium | reverse complement strand
AATCAGCCCTTTGGATGGGCCTGCTGATGAATTTTCTTGAGTTGTGCTATGCTGTTGTGTGTATATACCTGCGTTGCTGCCAGCGAAGTGTGCCCCAACAGCTCCTTCACCGCTATGAGGGGAGCTCCATTGTTCAGCAAATGCGTAGCAAAGGTATGACGCAAAACGTGCGGACTCCGCTTATCGAGTGTGGTTATAACGCCAAGCTCCTGGCTAACGGTATTGTGTATCGTAGTAAACGAAATTGGTTTGCCGGCTTTCGACACCAAGAAATACGGGTTGCCCGGAAAACGGGCTTCCTTTTCTTTTAAATAAAAACTGACAAGCTCAGCAATAGAAGGCGATAGCGGTACGAGTCGCTGCTTGTTACCTTTTCCGGTAATCTTTACAGACAGCCGGTTAAAATCGAATTTTTCGGGAGACAACGACCGCAGCTCGGCCCTTCGCATCCCGGTTTGATAAAGAAGCTCGACAATTAGTAGATTTCTTAGGGCGATGAAGTCATCGGGGGTAGAGAGGGAGTGTTTTGCCATATCGCTTTCAGGTACAAAAAGCGCAGTGCGTTTTTTTGTTTTAAGCGCGGTAACTCCTGCTGCCGGATTGGAAACTGATGCATCCAAACGCTGGCAATACTTATAAAATGACCTTAAAGATGATAGTTTTCGGTTTATCGACCTATTGTCGGTTCCTTCGCTTTTAAGCTGGCCCAGCCACTCACGTACCATATTCGTTTGTGCATTGCTGATGTTGGCCAGATCAAAATGGCCGGCACAAAAGTTGGCGAATTGCAAAAGATCAGTGCTATAGGCAGTTATGGTATTCTCGGAAGCGCGTTTTTCGTGTCGTAAGTAGGTGATGAAGTCCTCGGGAGTCATAAAAGCAAAAAACTTTGATGTAAAGTTAGCACAAAACTAACCAACATCAAAGTTTTCGATGATTCTTGTTTTAAAAAACCCGCCGTGGGTCAGGATTCCGACTGCTGGCGAAGCTGCTGTACGTAGATGGCCTTGAGCTTTTGCTCGCGCTGGATCACAGAGGGTTTGGTAAACTTCTGACGGCTGCGCAGTTCACGCATTACGCCGGTTTTCTCAAATTTTCTCTTGTACTTTTTAAGCGCGCGGTCGATGCTTTCGCCTTCTTTTACAGGAACAATAATCATGTTAAATACGCTCTCTTTCTTTTAAAAAGTTAATAATCAGGAGTGTTTAATCGGGCGGCAAAGGTATGAAAATTTTTCAATGACGCAAAACCCCTGAGCATTTATTCTTTTGATAATGTTCGTTTCAGAAAATCGGTCATGAGATTATATAAATGTATTCTGGTGTTGCCGCCAAAAATTCCATGGTTGCGGTTGGGGTAAATCATTAGTTCGAACTGCTTGTTGGCGGCCACCAGCGCATTGATCATCTCCATGGCGTTTTGATAATGAACATTGTCGTCGGCACTTCCGTGAACCAGCAGATAGCTTCCTTTGATGGCCGCAACATGATTGATAGGGGAGTTTTGGTCGTACCCTTCGGCATTGTCCTGCGGCTTGCGCATATAGCGCTCGGTGTAAATATTGTCGTAATAGCGCCAGTTGGTCACGGGTGCCACGGCAATGGCCGACCTGAACACATCAGCCCCTTTAGTGATTCCCAGGCTCGACATATAGCCACCGTAACTCCAGCCAAACACACCTATATTGTTGGCATCGACGAAATTCAGGCCCGATAGATATTTGGCAGTCGTTATCAGGTCTTCGGTTTCATATTTGCCAAGCTGAAGGTAGGTCATCTTTTTAAATGCTTCACCACGGGCACCGGTTCCTCTGTTGTCGACCGAAACGACAATAAACCCGCTATTGGCAAGCATCTGAAACCACCAGTTGTTTCCGCCGCTCCAGCTGTTGTTTACTGTCTGCGCACCGGGACCACCATATATATAAATGAGTACCGGATATTTTTTCATTGGGTCGAAGTCTTTTGGCCTGAGCATCCAGGCATTGAGATTAACATTGCTGCCGTCGGGCAAAAGAATTGAAGGGTCGTCGATAGTGAAAAACTGGAAATCCTGCCAGCCATATTCTTTCATTGTTGATCGAAGGCGACTATTGTCGCGTAAAACACGTAGCTCCTTGCCGGAATTGTTTCTCATGCTGAATACCGGTGGTTGGTTGATTGTGGAATGGCTATGAATGAAATAGCTGAAATCGTTGCTGAAAAAGGCATTATTATGGCCAGAGCTGAGGACGAGCGGACTCAGCTTACCTTTCATATCCACAC
>DAIOUP010000453.1:0-2276 GCA_036759465.1 Bacteroidales bacterium | reverse complement strand
GAAGTGCACAAAGGCATACACGAGATGTTCAGGGAGTTTCAATAGGCACAAAATCCTAATTAATTGTTATTTCGAATCCTGCCATTTGCATTTCTCTACCATTAGTCTATCTTCACAGCCAATCGCTAACCATAAGAATGCCACATGCGTTATTTAATAATCTGGTTTACAGCTATTTTGCTACTTGCCTTTGGTTGTTCCAACTATCAGTTTCGTTCATCCTACAGTTCGGCCAACGCCTTGCTCCACGATATGAATAAAATCAATGAGCAGCCCTTTCTAAAAGCCCACCACGCCTCAGGAAAGGTTTATGTGCTGGGCCAGAACTGGACAATCGATACCCTTTCAGGCATAATCAGCGGCAAGGGGACGCTCTACGACTTCAACCGAACCGTGGTAAGTCAAGGCAGGCAGGAGTTTTCCATCGACAGCATCCTGATCTTCGAAACCAACCGAAAAATAGTAAATCCCGAGGCAGGAAGGGTTACTGCGCTGGGTATTCTAACCGGTGTCAACCTGGCCATTGGCGTCATTTGCTGGACCAATCCCAAAGCCTGCTTTGGTTCTTGCCCAACATTTTATATGGACGGCCATAGCAATATCCATCAGGCCGATGCCGAGGGCTTCTCCAACGCCATCAGTCCATCGCTTGAGTATGCCGATATTGATGCGCTCAACAACCCGCCTGCGAGCGGCAGCTTTACGCTTACCATGAAAAATGAGGCTCTCGAGACCCATGTGGTCCGGCAGGCCAATTTGCTGGCCATTCCCCGAAAAGAAGGCAAAACAATTCTCCACAACCGAAACGACAAGTTTTATTCGGCTGATGCGATCATTAATCCTTCCGTTGTTTTTGATCAGGAAAAGGATGTAACCCAGCATTTCTCGCATGCCGACGGCAACGAATGGTTTTCTCTGGCCGACGAAAAAAATATGAGCAGCAAGCAGGAACTCATCGTAGAGTTCGATGCGCCGGCAGCGGCGGGTCAAAATGGCCTGTATATTCATTTCCGGCAAACCCTTATGACCACCTATCTAATATACAGCGCATTGCAGTATATGGGCGACGAGATCAGCGATGTGTTTGCTAAAATTGAAGGCCAGCCCGAATTGCGTAAACAGCTGAACGCTGGCATTCATGGCGAGCTGGGCGAGATAGAGGTGTGGCTCTGGGACAAACAAAAGCAACAATGGCTGCTTCAGGGAAGCGTTTACGAAACCGGACCGATTGCCATCAACAAACAGGTGGTGCCTTTCAGCACAACATTTGATGGAAAAACCAGGGTAAAGCTACGCCTCAACAAAGGACTATGGCGTATTGACCATTTGAGTCTGGCCGCCGGACTTCAGGAGGTAGCTCCAATTGAGATTCAACCATCCAAAGTATTTTACAAAGGTCACGCGGACGCCAATGCGCTCAAAGTGCTAAACAGTCCCGAGCAGCAATTGCTATCAATGCCCGGCGACGAGTTTCGCCTCATTTATGAAATGCCCGATGCTTCCGATTATGCACTTTTCCTGAAGAGCAAGGGTTATTACATTCAATGGATGCGCGACAACTGGCTCGGAATGAAGGATATGCGAAAGTTGAGAACAATGATTACCCAACCGGCCAAATACCTGCGCAACGAAGCCTCATCCTACAAGGCCTACGAATCGGCTATGGAAGATGCTTTCTGGAGCTCGCGTATCGATACCAAATCAACCCATTACTATGAAAACTAAACTGATCGTAGCGATAGCATTGATGGCTCTTTTTGCCTCATGCGCCAAAATACCAGGATATTTGCCGCGGCTCGAAAATATGGGTAGCAGCCCCAACGGAGCTTTTGTTAAATTGGATCAAAGGGGAGACATCACAATTTATGGTGAACTGATTGCAGCCGATTCCGCTTCGGTTTATGTGCTGACGGACAATGACTACCACAATTTCTCCCGATGCGTTAAAGTCCCCAAGGAGCGGATTGCAGATTTCAAGCTGCGATATGCCGCCCCGGCAAGCTATGGCTGGTCGATGCCCGTATTCGGATTGCTGGTGGCTCCGCTTACTTCAGGATTACTCTCAATAATCACCATTCCGCTCAACCTGATCATCACAAGTTCAGTGGTAGCGGGCAGCTATCAGGCTACAAAATATACAGCCGTTGATATCAGAAAGGACGATTTTTGGAAATTTGCGCGCTATCCTCAGGGCTTACCTCCTGGTACCGACCTCGCATCAATAAGGTAGAAGGATAATTCAGGTTTTGCACACCGGATGCACCGAGGAACAAAAC
>DAIOUP010000452.1:0-2279 GCA_036759465.1 Bacteroidales bacterium | reverse complement strand
CTGCTCGACCGCATGATGGCCATCGGAGTGAAAGGCGGCCAGTATTCGAGTGGCGCGCAGAAGGACGGGTTTTTGAAATACGACAAAGGAGCCATCACAGCAGTTTACGATCCCGATAAACAGGAATATATTGCCGTCGAAACTTTTGCAGCCGCTGCAAATGAGTGGATGGGCACCATGCCCGAAGGATTTGTTCCATGGAAAAACGCCATAAAGATTGCCGATAAGGACAGCCATTTCAAAACTTGGTTTGGTCATTTGAAGCAATCAAATTCCGAGGCAGCAAAACTGGCTCTTGCATACGGGAAAAACTCCGACGCCATCGGCCGTAAGCTTGTAGCCGATGGTGTTGCACACCTTACCGATGACGTAAATACGGTGATGCTCACTGGATTTTTTCATGCCTATGGCCCTGTTAATGAATACTTTTCATAAAACCACCGAACCATGAGAAGAAAAATATACATGGCCGCCGGAGCCAATACCATATCGATGGGTACCGGCCGTAAGGAGTTCAATCCTAAAAAAGAGCGTCCCGGTCTGGAATACTACATCAGCGAAGCCGGCAAGGATGTACTGGCACAAATTGCTGATCCTGAAGCCATCGACGAGACCGTGATCGGCAACTTTATGTCAGGCCGATTTAATAAACAGGCTCATCTGGGGGGCTTTGCAGCCACCATACATCCTGCATTGCAGTACAAACCCTCGCACAGCGTGGAAGGAGCCTGCGCTTCCGGCGGGCTGGCACTGATGGCAGGCATTCGTTCGGTGCTGGCCGAAACGGCAGAGGTCGTGCTGGCCATAGGCGTAGAAGTGCAGAATACAGTTAAAGCCATTTACGGTGCCGATATCCTGGCTGGTGCCGGATGGTTTCAAAAACGCAAGCAGGGTCACGCCTACTTTTTCCCTGGACAGTTTTCCGATCGCGCCGGGGTTTATTACGAGCGTTATGGCTACGACTACGCCCGCGCAGGTATGCGTCAATGGTTTGTAAACGCCATGGAAAACGCCCGTCTCGATCCCACTGCGCAGGAGTATCACAACAATACAGCCGACCTTGCTGCCTTGTACGACAGCATGAAGCCCAATGGAAAAACCTTTGTTGACCATCTTAATGTGCTAGATTGCTCCAAGGTGAGCGATGGCGCTTCAGGGATTATCATCGCCTCCGAGGAAGGTCTGCGCAGGCTTGGTATCAGCAAAGCCGATGCCTTAGAGGTTGCCGCTTTTGCGCAGCTCACCCGCAACATCACCGAAGAACCTGCCGATCCGGCTTCGCTCTCAACCATCGGACGCACTGCCGCATTAGCATTGAGCCGTGCTGGTATTACAACCGGACAGCTTGGCACCATCGAAACCCACGATTGCTTTAGCATTGCCGGTCTTCTTGCCGTCGAGGCCCTAGGTTTTGCCAAGGCGGGCGAGGGCGCAGCTTTTGTGGCCGAGGGTCGTACTTCGCGCAATGGCGATATCCCTATGAATACCACCGGAGGCTTGATCGGTTGGGGGCACCCTACTGGCGGAACAGGCGTGCATCAGGTAGTTACCATTTGGCAACAGCTTACCGGAAAAGCCGGCGCAGCACAGCTCAACATCCCTGAGCAGAAACCCTATGGTATGACCATCAATATGGGCGGTGATGATGTGACGGTAGTTTCGCTGGTACTAAAGCAAGTATAAAACCTTAGTTAATAATCAGTTATCATGAAAAAGTTTGCAGTAGTGCTCGCCGGCTGCGGCGTGTACGACGGAGCCGAAATCCACGAAGCCACGCTTGCCCTGCTGGCAATCAAGACACAAGGAGGCGACTATCAGTGTTTTGCGCCTGATATCCCGCAGCACCACGTCGTCAATCACCTAACAGGACAGGAAATGCCCGAACAGCGCAATGTGCTGGTTGAATCGGCGCGCATTGCCCGTGGCAACATCAAACCACTAAGTGCATTTAAGGCCGAAGATTTTGATGTTCTGCTCTTCCCGGGTGGATTTGGCGCTGCAAAAAACCTCTCCACCGTGGCCTTCGACGGCCCCAACGCCAAGGTGAATCCGGAAGTGGAATCGGCAGTAAAGGCCATGCATCAGCTGGGCAAACCCATCGGGGCAATGTGCATTTCACCGGTGTTTGTGGCGAAAGTGCTTCAAAATGTGAAGGTTACCATTGGTCAGGATGAAGGCACTGCCGCCGCAATCGAGGCCATTGGTGCCGAGCACATAAAAACAGGTCATGGCGAAGTGGTCATTGACGAAGCCAACAAAGTATATACCACCCCTTGCTA
>DAIOUP010000451.1:0-2282 GCA_036759465.1 Bacteroidales bacterium | reverse complement strand
TCGTCCACACCCACCGTGCCAAAAACGAGCAGGAAGCGGTTGGGGTCGTCGCCCTGAACTGCACTGAAAAGGTATTCGGGAGTTTGGGTCAGATTGTGCACGGTGTTGAGCTTGAGGTCTTTTAGGAAGAGGGTTTCGCCGGGCAGACTTTCTTCGAGGCGGATGACAAAGCTGCTGTGCTGGTTTTTCTCAAAGCCGAAGGGAATGCTGGTGCCGTTCTGCACCGAGGGCAGGGCGTTGGTACTCAGTTTTTCGTTGCCCACGATGCTGTAGAACTTAGGCGCATAGCCTTCGAGGAAGCGTGAGTCCCAGTAGAAGTCGAAGCCTGTGGTAGCTTCGGGCTCTATCCTGATCTGGCTTTCCTGCTTCGAGCTGCCATTGGCAGGCGAGGCCGAGAGCAGGATGCGCGGCGTGGTGTTTTTGTACCAGGCCGTGGTGCTGTGAGCGCGTGCCGAGGCGGGGATTGTGAGGCTGCCTGTTGTGCTCTCGGCTACCTGTACAAAAAAGCCCTGGGCCGACGGGATGATGCCGTTGGCATTGATATCGGTATAAGTTTTGCTGGTCGAATTCCAAATTTTAGCTGTTCCGGAAATGTTGGTCAGCGACCAGCTGCCACCGGTCTTATTCCACTCGAGCGCCGAGGCAAAGGGATTGCCCAGCAGGTGCCAGCCTTTTCCTTGTGAAGCATTGTGCGCCAGACCACTGACCGAAACATCTGACACATTGAGCGTGCCGCTGAACGACTTGGTGCTGGTGTTTTCGTAGGCAACCAGATAACCTGTGCCGGGTACAATCTGTGTAGGGTTGCCAGCTTTGTAGTTGATCCAGGTGTTGGTCGATTCGCTCCATGCGTAGAGGTCGTCGTTTGTTCCCGGCTGAAACGATGAGCCTGTGATGTTGAAGGTAGCCACCGGCGAGCCCATCAGGTGCCAGCCATCGGCAGCTACATTGGCATGGCCCGCCACATACCGCTCCACCGTGGCGCTCACCCCGCTGCTGCTGTGAATAAGCGAGCCAGTGCCGCTGGCATTGCTTGCAACCACCAGACCTGAAGTGCCGGCATTGTTGGTGAGTGATGAAGAAACTGTCAAGGATCCAGTGTTATTAATACTAATGCTCGAACCAGCTGAAATAGTTAAATTATCCAAAGTCTGATTTGTCGTTACTTGTGCATTAGCATTTATTGTTGCAGTGTTCGCAGAGGTTGGAGATACTCGAGTATTCCAGTTCGAGTTAGTTGAAAAGTCTCCAGACCATACAAATATATAATTGCTGGATAAGGGCAGAGAGTTTGATTACTCGATATCATCAACGTATATCGAAGCTGCATTTGATGTACTTGATTCCGCGTAAAAAGCAAAACCTGCTAAATTTAAATCCGCAGCCATGTTTGCTGTTATTCCACTTGTAACAACCCTGGTACCATCGACCCAAAGATCCCATCTAGTAGCATCCAAAGTATATGTAGTACCGTTCCTGAAATAGTTTGATGAACTAGGAGAATTATTTGCAAAAACCTCCACAACATGATCCGCATCCTTAGAAAACCCGTGAGATGCAATGGTTGTGTTTGATCCACTACTCCTTCGTACTACACTGCTAATTGAACCTGAACTGTATGTTATTGTAAATGAAACAAATGCAGAGTTGTATGAGCCTGTATAACCATTGTTGTCAGAACCTAAAGACGATGAGCCTAAGCTGAAATTTAAGTTACCATTTCCACTTGAAGTAGTTCTATATAAGAATCTTACATAGGCAATTTTTGAAGGACTTGTCCATGAATGAATTCCAGCTTTATTAGTGGAGGCTCCTGTAGCAGCAACAATTTGAAGCTCTGTCCCGGAACCGAGAGTGGTTCCTGGATTATTTAAATTAATCTGACCTGAACCAGTGCCAACACGAACCCTAGCTGTACCACTTGAAGGTGTTGGAAGAAAAACAGTTGATTCTCCTGAAGTGTGTGACCCAATGCCAGTTCCAAAATTATAGGTCCAGGGCTGCCCCCACCCTTTCTCTGCGGCGAGCATCAGGGCTATCAATGCCAGTAGTGTAAAGATTTTTCTCATGTGTTTGTGTTTGTTAATGTTTGGTTGTTGCGGCCTCATATTTTTTGGTTTATGGGTAAACAGGCATGGCGCAAAAATAGCATGGTGTTTTGGGCAGCATGGGGAGGCAATGTTGTTTTTCGGTTAATTCGGTACGTAAATGAGCTGAGAATGTTGTAGCACAGGGCCATAATGCAAAAGTAAGGGTTTGTTTTGAATAAGAAGGCATTTGAG
>DAIOUP010000450.1:0-2309 GCA_036759465.1 Bacteroidales bacterium | reverse complement strand
ATGGCCAGCACCACTACGATCATGGTACGTATCATGTCGATGGCATCGCGGATGTGTGCACCGCTCACCGTGACCTTGTTGGGTACGAATAAAAAGGTTTCAAAAGCGTCGAAAGTAGAGTGTAGTTTTTCGAAACGCCCTCCTTTAGAAAAGTGAGGTTTCTGTTTGTCGAGGAAGTCGCGTAAAAATTTCATGTTTCAGAAAATTTATGTTATGAAACAAATTCTTGTTTAGCTCATTTCCTTGCGCATGAGGTCGAGACCTTTGCGAACAATTTCCTGGATATTCGTCTTGGAGGTATCGATAACTTCGCACAAAGCAAAGTCTTCTTCGTCCACCTCATAAATGCCCAGGTTCTCCATCAGGTCGATATCTTCCACCAAAATAGCCTTGATGAGCTGTAGCGGATAAATATCCATGGGAAAAACCTTCTCAAACTGTCCCGTCATCACATAGGCACGCTCGCCTCCGTGCATATTGGTGTCGAGTTTGTATTTTTTTGAAGGGAACAGGAAACTGGGGAAGGTGCGCGATACGCTGAACTTATCGAAACCGGGCAATGCCCAACCCAGAAACTCGTAGTAATCGCCTTCAGGTATAACGGTTATGTGGGTATGGTGGAAGCAGACAAAGCCATCAAGATCTATCTTTTTGCCAGTAAGAACATTACCGCTGATGTATCGCTTGTTTCCTTCAGCTACATTTCCTTTTAGGAGGCTTTCGATGCTCACACCGATATGCGTTTTGTAATATGCCGGGTTGAGCACCTCCGAACCGGTGAGCGCAATGATTCTCGTGGAATCGTATTGACCGGTTATGAAGAGCTTGCCGATATTGATTACATCCTGAGGATAAAGATACCAGACAATGTCGCCTTTGTTAATGGGATCGAGCCTATTGATCTGAACGCTCACATTCCCGGCGGGATGAGGACCGGCAAACTGGTTTATCTGTACACGCTTCGAATTGGTAAACACCTTCGAATGTGTTGCGTTGGCATCGATGTTGAGGTGCACCTTGCCAGGTGTTAGCAGGCTCAGGGCATCGAGTCCGGCCTGAAACGCCTCACCCTGACCATGAACGATAAAATCGTTGTCGGGCGCAAGTGGCGCAGTGTCGAATGTGGAAATAACGATTGCCTTTGGCTTATCCTTTGGGTTGGCTACCACCGAATAGGGCCGCTGACGAATCATTGTCCAAATTCCGCTCTTGAGCAGTTTTTCGATGACGCCTTCGCGACCGAGTGCCAGAGGGTCAGCTGCTCCAAAATCAAGCGATTCGTATTTGCCATCACTCTCAATTTTTACCTCGAGCAGTGCACGTTTGGCACCCCTTTTGATCTCTTTTACCTTGCCGCTGACAGGCGAAGTGAACATGATATCCTCGCGGTATTTATCAAGGAATAAAGGCGTCCCGGCTTTCACCTCTTCGCCCTCTTTAACCATCATACGCGGAAAAACGCCAATGAAATCGGTCGGCTTTAGTGCGTAAATATCCGCATCGTGGTTCTTAATAACTTTTTCAGCATCTCCTGCCAGGTTGATATTCAGACCTTTGGTAATCTTTATAACATTCGACATATCTACCTTAATATATATTTTCAAAATATTTGCAAAGAAAAGGAATATTGCTCTTTTGTTTGCATACTAACGACAACAAAAATGAGTCGAATCATTACCGGGTTACGCAAGAAATATCTTGATCAAGATCAAAAGATGTTTCTGGACAGCCATTTCGACACTCACAATCTACTACAACCTTCCGATTATACCGATATCTTTGCATAACACATCAATTTTTTCTTTCGTGAAACTAATAACAATCAAAGGACTTTCCTTACTTATTTTCACCGTGCTTTTAGTCTTTATTAACAATTACTTGCTAAGGGCACAACAGCATGAACTGATTTTCGATGACTTCAATTATTTGGCTGAAATACAGTCTGTTGAGTTTTATCAGGGAGACAATACCCTTTCCGATCCTGTGCTCAGGCTCAACGAGGCCGGGCAACTGACCCTCACCTTCGACATGCTGGGCAATATGGCTTATACGTTTGATTATACGATTATTCATTGCAATAGCAATTGGACGCCCTCGCAGCTCCGACCGCAGGAATATATCGATGGTTTTCCCGACGACAGGATAACCGACTACGCTTTTTCGCTCAATACGCTCACTCCTTATGTTCATTACAGGCTGGTATTTCCCGGAAATCAGCTTAAGCCAAAACTTTCGGGCAATTACCTTCTGGTGGTTTACCGCGGCAATCTCGAACGCTCCAATATGGTGCTCAGCAGAAGATTCATGGT
>DAIOUP010000449.1:0-2316 GCA_036759465.1 Bacteroidales bacterium | reverse complement strand
ATAGCCTGGAGTGCCTCCGTCCTCTCTGACTTCGATATCGTCGATATATTTATATTCACCCCAGGGATTGGTCCAGTCAACTGTGCCGCCGCCAGGATTATCCGGAGAGTCGGATTTGTATAGCGAGCGGTCGAAAATCATCACGCCAGAGCTACCAGGGCCTCCAAGGAATTTGTGGGGACTGAAAAAGATAGCATCCAGTTTTTCGAGCTCATTTTCAGGATGCATATTAATGTCCACATAAGGTGCCGAAGCAGCATAATCAACAAAGACAACACCACCGTATTCGTGCATGATTCGGGCCATTTCGTGTACCGGATTTTGAATGCCTGTAACGTTCGAACAGGCTGTGAATGAGCCTATTTTGAATGAACGATCTTTGTGCAGTTCGAGCTGATGCCGCAACTCGTCAAGGTCGACTAGCAAATCTTTGTTGGGTTTGAGCACCACCACATCCACATTTGCCTCAAACCAATTGGTGTGATTGGAATGGTGTTCCATATGGGTCAGGAAAACCACAGGCCGTTCCTTCATTTTCTGGCAGTCCTGATGGCCTTTGTGGTTGTGCCATAGGCAGTTTTTCAGGCCCATGATGCGGAGCATTTTGTTGATTACCGTGGTCATGCCTGATCCAGCGGTGATGATGACATCGTTGGGGCCTGCATTGACATGCAATTTGATGCGACGGTGCGCCAGGCGGTAGGCGAGGGTCATCATCTGTCCCAACTCGCTCGTTTCTGTATGGGTGTTGGCAACAAACGGGCCAATCTCTTCCGAGAGACGTCTTTCTATTGGGGTGTAAAGCCTTCCGCTGGCAATCCAGTCGGCATAAACCAGTTTTTTGGGGCCTAGTGGACCGTTAAAAACCAGATCATGTCCTAAGGTATTTTGCCTGAAAAAGTTGAAATACGATGTCAAATCAGTCATAGCAGCTGTGCGGTTTTGATTCGTGCAGAAAGTTTACAAAAACTATTCAGACAGGCGGCAAAGGTAAAAAAATGCCTCCAGCACGATTGATGATTGCAATATAAAGCGCTGATAGCCGGACTTTTTAGAGAGATTCTAAAAAAGCAGCTGCCTCATGGTAAAAGATAATGAGGTTTATTGTTTGGAAATTCTGACTAGGCTTATTTCGACATTGCCATTTTCGGGAATGAATTCAAGCCAGTTGTTGTCTTCGCTAAACCAGCGGTATTGTGCACCGATGTGAACGATAAAATCGTTGTTTTCTTCGTTGTCGGGGATGGGCAACACAAAACCTCCGTTGCGGGCGTTGTTGCTGCCAAATTGCACCAGCAGGGGGAAATTACCTTTGCTCAGGTTACGGGCTTTGACGATCACATAGCTCGAGCGGCGGTCGGCCACATCGAGGGGTTCGAAAGTGAACCTGCGGTTGGTGTTGGCATTGAGTGTGAAGGCCGTTGTTATCACTTCGCGCACCTTGTTTTGCTCGAACAATTCGGCAATGCGAGAGATCATTTGCCGGGGATAGGTTTCGTCGGGTTTGGTGTTTTCAGCATTGAGATAGAGCTCGATGGCCTTATCGTAGTTTTTGGTATTGAAGTTGCGGTCGGCCTCGGTGATGATGCGGTTGTATTCATTCCGCAAATTCGCGAGTCGCTCGAGGATGATGGCTTCGGCCTGACTGATGCGTTTTTGGGCGTAATCGTCGCCTGCTTTAAAGCCTAAAGCGATTTTGTATGCGGCAATGGCATCCTGATAGTTGTTCAACCCCATCTGGCGGTCGGCTTCGGCAATGCTCTGCTCATAACGCTGCTTCATTTCCTTGCGTTCGCGTTCCATCGACAGTTCCGCCTCAGCCTTGCGGGCTGGGGCAGCGGTGTTTGCCGGGTCGAAACGTATGGCTTGTTCGAAGGTTGCGATGGCTTCACTCCATTTTTTGCTTTGCATCAGCTCGTTGCCCTGAGCCAGCAATGAATTTACCCTTTGCTCGGTTTCCTGTTTCTTTGCTATTGCCTGACGGGCTTCAGCAATGCTGGCTAACTGTGTTTTAGGATAGTTTTCAGCGGGCTTGAGTGTTGAGGCCTGTGTGTAAAATTCAGCTGAACGCTCAAACTCCTGATGTTTGTAGAGTTTGTCGGCCTCTTCGATCAGTGAGGCATAACGTTGGTTTGCAGCGCTTTCTGCTTCCAAACGGTCAAGGTTTTCCTGCGACATACGTGCACGCTGGCGTGGGTAGGCTTCCGAGGGCTTCAGCTCGGCAGCCTCGATGTAGGCCAGCTCGGCAGTTTTGTAGTCCGATTTTGCAAAGGCATCATCGGCATTACGGATGAGTTGCGCGTAGCGGTTCTCCAG
>DAIOUP010000448.1:0-2320 GCA_036759465.1 Bacteroidales bacterium | reverse complement strand
TGGGGATATCGTTTGTCAGCTCCTCAATACCACGCTTGGTATCGCGCACTTCGAGCGAAAACTCCTCGATATGGATCGAGGTGAAGATGTCTTCTTTAACAATGCGTTCCGATACAACGATGGCATCCTCGAAGTTGTAACCTTTCCAGGGCATGAAAGCCACCATCAGGTTGCGACCAATGGCGAGTTCGCCGTTTTGCGTGCCATAGCCTTCACATAAAACCTGTCCGGTAGTCACCTTTTGACCACGCTTTACAATAGGTTTTAAAGTAACGCTGGTATTCTGATTGGTTCTGACGTATTTGGTCAGGAAATATGTTTTTACATCCTCGTCGAAGCTTAGCAGCTTGTCATCTTCTGTGCGCTCGTAGCGGATCATAATCTTCTTGGCGTCAACGAAGATCACCTCGCCATTGCCTTCGGCATGGATGAGCACGCGCGAGTCTTTTGCCACTGAGCGCTCAATACCCGTGCCTACGATGGGAGCGTCGGGCTGCATAAGTGGCACAGCCTGGCGCATCATGTTCGATCCCATGAGTGCGCGGTTGGCGTCGTCGTGCTCGAGGAAGGGGATGAGCGAAGCGGCGATGGAAGCAATCTGGTTAGGCGCAACGTCGATCAGGTCGACCTTATCTTTTTCGATAATCGGGTAGTCGGCCATATAGCGCACTTTAACGCGCTCGTTGAGGATCACCCCTTTTTCGTCCTGTTCGGTGGTTGCCTGAGCAATGATTTTATTTTCCTCTTCCTCTGCGCTCAAATATACTGGTGGTGCTTCAAGGTCGATGTTACCATCTTTGATTACGCGGTATGGCGTTTCGATGAAACCCAGTTTATTGATTTTTGCGTAAACGCAGAGCGAAGAAATCAGACCGATATTCGGGCCTTCCGGAGTCTCGATGGTGCACAACCTACCGTAATGGGTATAGTGCACGTCGCGAACCTCAAAACCTGCCCGCTCTCTCGACAGACCACCAGGTCCAAGCGCCGAAATCCTGCGCTTGTGCGTAACTTCCGACAGCGGATTGGTTTGATCCATGAACTGCGAAAGCTGGTTGGTACCGAAGAAGGAGTTGATAACTGACGAAAGCGTTTTGGCGTTGATCAGATCGGTTGGCGTAAACACCTCGTTGTCGCGTACGTTCATACGCTCGCGGATCGTGCGGGCCATACGGGCCAAACCTACGCCAAACTGCGCATAAAGCTGTTCGCCAACGGTGCGTACACGTCTGTTGCTCAGATGGTCGATGTCGTCCACCTCGGTCTTGCCATTGGCAAGCTCAACAAGGTAACGGATAATCGAGATGATGTCCTCTTTGGTGAGTACCTTAACATCATCGGGAGTTTTCAGCCCGAGTTTGGTATTAATTCGGTAACGACCAACTTCGCCCAGGTCGTAGCGTTTGTCGGAGAAGAACAGCTTGTCGATAATGCCGCGCGCTGTTTCTTCATCCGGTGGCTCGGCATTGCGAAGCTGGCGGTAGATGTACTCGACGGCTTCCTTTTCCGAGTTTGCAGTGTCTTTCTGCAGGGTATTGAAAATGATAGCGTAGTCGGCGGTGTTGAAGTCTTCACGGTGAAGCAGTATAGCCTTAACACCCGAGTCGATAATCAAATCCACATGGTCGTTATCCAGGATGGTTTCACGCTCGATGATCACTTCATTACGCTCGATCGAAACGACTTCGCCGGTGTCTTCATCCACAAAATCTTCGATCCACGATCTTACAACCCTTGCGGCAAGTTTGCGGCCAAGCACGCGTTTGAGGCCTGCCTTGCTCACTTTTACTTCCTCCGCAAGATTGAAAATTTCGAGGATGTCTTTATCTGTTTCGTAACCGATGGCCCTGAGCAGGGTGGTTACTGGTAATTTCTTTTTACGGTCGATGTAGGCATACATCACATTATTGATGTCGGTCGAAAACTCCATCCACGATCCTTTGAAAGGAATAATACGGGCGGAAAAGAGGGTCGTACCGTTTGCATGCTTATGCTGTCCGAAAAACACACCAGGCGAACGGTGCAGCTGAGAAACCACAACACGTTCGGCACCATTAATAATAAAGGTGCCTTTGGGCGACATATAAGGGATCATGCCCAAATACACGTCCTGCACGATGGTTTCAAAATCTTCGTGCTCTGGGTCGGTACAGTAAAGTTTTAGTTTTGCCTTCAGCGGAACGCTGTAGGTGAGACCACGCTCAATACACTCTTCGATGGTGTAGCGGGGCGGGTCGATAAAATAGTCGAGAAATTCAAGGACAAAATTGTTTCTTGCATCCGATATGGGAAAATTCTCGGAAAATACCCTGAAGAGTCC
>DAIOUP010000447.1:0-2339 GCA_036759465.1 Bacteroidales bacterium | reverse complement strand
GCCCGATATAGCGCCTGAACTGCTTTGGGAAAGAAGTTCCGAAGACCGGTACAACGACCCGGGTCGCTTTCAAACCGTTCCAGGCGATTACCGTCAGCCGGTACTCCAAACAGACAAATCAGGCAACAAGCTGTTTCTCATTGGTCAGGGTGCTTCGCCTGAAGGAGACAGACCCTTTTTGGATGAGTTTGATCTACGATCCAAACGCTCCAAACGACTGTGGCAGAGCCAGGCTCCCTGGTTCGAAAACCCTACGCTTTTGCTCGACCCCGACAGGCTGATTCTTCTTACACGGCGTGAATCGAACGAAACACAGCCAAACTATTTCGTACGCGACCTCAGGCGAAACAGACTGTCGCAAATCTCCAGGTTTGCTGACCCCATGCCCCGACTGAAGACACTACAAAAGCAATTGATTCATTATCAGAGGGCTGACGGCGTTCCGCTATCCGGCACACTCTATCTTCCGGAGGGATTTAGGCCGGGAATTGACAAGCCGCTGCCAACAGTTCTTTGGGCATATCCGCAGGAATTTAAGAGCAACGATGCAGCAGGTCAGGTCAGTGGCTCGCCCTATACTTATACCCGCGTTGGACCAACTTCGGTCGTAATGCTGGCCACACAGGGCTATGCCGTGCTCGATAATGCCAGTTTCCCAATAGTGGGTGAGGGCGAAAAGGAGCCCAACGACAGCTTCGTGGAACAGCTTATAGCCAATGCCGAGGCCGCTATCAACAAGCTGGTTGAGATGGGCGTGGCCGACAAAGAGCGCATTGCCGTTTCGGGCCATTCCTACGGCGCCTTCATGACGGCCAATTTGCTCACCCACAGCAGTCTTTTCGCTGCCGGAATAGCGCGTAGCGGAGCCTACAACCGAACACTCACACCTTTTGGATTTCAGGGCGAAGACCGAACCTTGTGGCAGGCTCCCGAGGTTTACAGGCAAATGTCGCCCTTTGCCTTTGCCGATAAGATGAAAACGCCGCTATTACTCATCCACGGTGCCGATGACAACAATTCGGGAACGTTTCCCATACAAAGCGAACGCTATTACGATGCCCTGCGCGGACATGGTGCAATTGTCCGGCTGGTGATGCTTCCGCTCGAAAGTCATGGTTATGCAGCCAGAGAGTCGGTGTTGCACATGCATTGGGAATGGCTTCAATGGCTGGATAAATATGTGAAGAATAAGAAGAAATAAAGCCGCGGCTTCGGTTAACAAATCGCGAAATCTGTATGATTAATGCCTGAAAAACATTAGTGATATTGCTTTAGATTGGCCAAGGTTGGTCTATCCGTTTCGATTCACAAGCACGTAGAATCAATCAATCGGTCAGATATTGTTCAGAAAGTCGTAGAGGTCGTCCTCCATTTTCAGATTGAGCTTTTTCCGAAGACGCGAACGGCTGATGTAGGAGCTGGAAGGCTGAATGTTAAGTATATCGGCAATCTCTTTCGAGTTTAGCCCAACCCTGAGGTAGGCACATAAGCGCAGATCGTTGCCTGAGAGCGTGGGAAACCTCTCCTTTAGCTTTTTGAAAAACTCCTGATGCAGCTCATCCATTTGAATTTCAAAAGTTTTATCATCAGTATTCAAATAGGAGTTTAGCAGCCTGCGTATTTCATTCAGTCTTGCCTTCGAAGATTCAGGGTCGCTTTCGAGCAGGTCGAACTTCTCTTTAAGGGAGAGCAGCAACCGGTTTTTGTCTTCGTTATCCTTGGCCTTGTTGGCCACCTCGATGGTTTTGGCCCGTAGCTGCTGTTTCACCTGATTGAATTCCGCTTTTAGGCACTCCTGCTCCAAAACAAGAATCTGCTCTCTGTGCTTCTCGGCTTGCTGCCTCAATGAGTTTTGTTCTTTGATAAGAAGGCTTTTTTTCTGCTTTTTGAGAAGTAGGCTTTGCCACCGCTGGATGAGGTAGGCTGCCAGCATAAACAATAAAACGTATGAAAGATATGCGTACCACGACCTGTACCATGGCGGGGCAATACTAAAATCGAATGAACTTTGGGTAATAATTCTACCATCCGAAGCCGGCATTCACATATAGCGTGTAAATATTGTTCCATAGGTTGGCAATATCTGCTAAAGGCTCAGGGCTCCACGCACTCCATTCTCCGTTTTCGTTGAGCTTGTATTGATAAACTACATCATTCTGGTTGGGAACAATTAACTGGAATCTGACACTATTGAAACGATAAGGCAGCCTGTTGCCCGGCAAAATACCAATACGACTGGTATGGCTCAGAGCTTCGGCTTTTCGGATAAGCAGGCTGTAATCAATGGGTTGCTGAACACCGGAATCACGCAGATATTTAAATGCGAAACCATTGTAAAC
>DAIOUP010000446.1:0-2346 GCA_036759465.1 Bacteroidales bacterium | reverse complement strand
TCGCAAAAGGAGAATAACTTTCTTTCAGCCGTACACCTTCAGGAAGGCCTGAGCGGTATCGCTTTTCTTGACATTTCGACCGGTGAGTTCTATGTGGCCGAGGGCAATGACGAATATATCGACAAGCTGATTCAGAGTTTTGGCCCAAGCGAGGTGGTGGTGCAACGCAACCGTCGCAGGCATTTCACTGAAAAATTTGGCGAGCGCTTCTATATTAATGTCTTCGACGATTGGGTGTTCAGCTCCGATTTTGGATACGACAAACTTTGCAAACATTTCCAGACCAGTTCGTTAAAGGGATTTGGTGTAGAAGAATTGCCAAGGGCTATTGTTGCTGCCGGCGCTGCTTTGCATTATCTCAACGAAACGCATCACGACAAGATAAGCCACATCACCGGCATGTCGCGCATCGACGAGGGCGAATACGTTTGGCTCGACCGCTTCACAATTCGCAACCTCGAGCTTTGGTCGTCGGCCCACACGGAGGCTAAGACACTAATGGATGTGCTCGATCACACAGTTTCGCCCATGGGCGCGCGTCTGCTCAGACGCTGGACGGCATTGCCGCTGAAAAACCGAAAGGCCATCGAGGAGCGTCACGATCTTGTTGAAGCACTTGCCAACAGACCGGAATTGCTTCAGCAAATTTCTGATGCCTTGAAGCTTGCAGGCGATCTGGAGCGCCTCATTTCGAAGGTGGCACTGATGAAAGCCAATCCCCGCGAATTGCAGCATGTGGCCCGAGCACTCGAGCAGGCTGCGCAGATTAAGGTATTATGCGCCGAAACCGACTCAGCTCCCCTAAAGGAGCTTTCCACCGAGTTCGCGGATTGTAGCTCCGTTGTTCATTTAATCAGTTCGAACCTTCTGCCGGAGCCTGCCTCCAGCCTCGCAAAAGGCAATGTGATTGCCTACGGGGTGCATCCTGAGCTCGACGAATTGCGCCTTATTGCCAGATCAGGCAAAGACTACCTTTCCGACCTGCTGCAACGCGAAACCTTAAACACCGGAATCTCAAGCCTTAAAATCGGATTTAACAACGTTTTTGGCTACTATCTTGAGGTGACAAATGCCCACAAGACAAAAGTTCCGGCGGAATGGATCAGAAAGCAAACCCTCACTGGCGCTGAGCGATACGTTACTGAGGAGCTCAAAACGTATGAACAGAAAATCCTTGGCGCCGAAGAGCGCATGCTGGCTATCGAAAATCAGGTTTATTCAGAATTGCTTGCAAAGGTGGCTGCACATGTGGGTTCGGTTCAACAAAATGCTGGGGTGATGTCGCGCCTCGACTGCTTAGGCTCTTTTGCCCGCATTGCTCTGAGACATAACTATGTACGACCCAGTATGAATGAGGGTTTTGCTATAGACATCAAGCAAGGCAGGCACCCTGTGGTCGAACAGCAGTTGCCTCCCGGTAATGTATATGTGGCCAACGATGTATTTCTCGATAGTGAGCGCCAGCAGATTATGATGATTACCGGCCCAAATATGTCGGGCAAGTCGGCCCTGCTTAGGCAAACCGCCCTAATTGTGCTTTTGGCTCAGATGGGTAGTTTTGTGCCGGCCGAGGAGGCATCGCTAGGCATTGTCGATAAGGTTTTTACACGTGTTGGAGCAAGCGACAACATTTCGTCCGGCGAATCGACCTTTATGGTCGAAATGAACGAAACGGCCAGCATCCTCAACAATATTTCCACCCGAAGCCTGGTAATCCTCGACGAGATCGGGCGTGGCACCAGCACCTACGACGGCATTAGCATTGCCTGGTCAATAACCGAATACCTCCACGAGCATCCGCTTTTCCGGCCTAAGGTGATGTTTGCCACCCATTACCACGAACTGAACGAAATGACTGCCAGTTTTCCGCGAATCAAAAACTACCATGTTTCAGTAAAAGAGGCCGGAAACAAGGTCATTTTTCTGCGTAAGCTGAAAAAGGGCGGCAGCGCACATTCGTTCGGCATACACGTTGCTGCAATGGCAGGCATGCCACCAAAAGTTATCGAAAGGGCAAACAAGCTTTTGGCCATACTCGAAAAATCCCACTCGCAGGAAGCTTTTCAGCAAGTAGGAAGCAGTCCAAAGGAAAAAAATGGCATCCAACTCAGCTTTATACAGCTCGACGACCCCTTGCTGTTGCAGATCAAAGAAGAAATTCAAAATACGAACATCGACACGCTTACCCCGGTCGAAGCGCTGATCAAGCTTCATGAAATAAAAAGATTGTTGGGTAAGTAAAAAAATTAATTGGAGGACTTGCCTGGATAAAAGAAATGATATTACCTTTGCAACCTCAAATCAGTTCTGCGGAAATAGCTCAGTTGGTAGAGCACGACCTTGCCA
>DAIOUP010000445.1:0-2346 GCA_036759465.1 Bacteroidales bacterium | reverse complement strand
AACATGTTGGATTTAATTAGCCTGACTGGCGTATTCGAAATTCATACTTCGGCAAAAATCAACCTCTGCCCAATTGAACACAATTATAAATTGACAGCCGAGAAGTCTGACGAATGGTGGCAGTTTGGTATTGATGGCGCAGAAGTGAGACGAATGCGTTTGATGCTCGATGAGTCGGCTGTCGGACCTAATTTTCCAATGGCATGAGCACAACATTCCCTACACATCTGAAGGTCAATTTTTTCGTACTGATTGCAGCTGTTTTGCTGGCATCCTGCCAGCAAAAAAATGCCGTACTCATTCGTCCGCTCAACGAAGGATGGATGCTTCATATTGATGCCGGGCAAAGCATCAAAGCCACGGTACCCGGACTGGTGCACACCGATCTGCTGAACGCCGGTTTGATACCTGAGCCTTTTTATGGCTTCAACGAAGACTCATTGCAATGGATAGGCAACCGGCAATGGGTTTACTCGCTTGATTTTGACGTTGATAAATCCCTACTGAACAACCGGCATATTGCTTTGGTTTTCGATGGGCTCGACACCTATGCCCAGGCGAAGCTCAACGGACAGCCCGTGCTTAAGGCAAATAATATGTTCATACAGTGGGAGTTGGATGTGAAAACCTTGCTGCTCGAAGGCGCAAACCGGCTCGAGGTTCGCTTTTTTCCGCCCGACAGCATCAGCCGGGTTAAGGCACAATCTTATAGCATTAAACTGCCCGAACACAGGGCATTCAGCCGCAAGGCGCCTTTTCAGGCCGGTTGGGACTGGGGGCCGGTGTTTCACACCATGGGCATTTGGCAAGCTGTCAGCTTGGTAGCCTGGAATGGCAGCCGGCTTCGCGAAGCGGCCATCCTCACGCATCATGCCGACAGCCGGCTTGCCTATCTGGAACTTGCGGCCGGCATCGAATCGGAAAAGCCAGGTCCTGCCTGTGTACGATTGCTAATGGGTGATAAAGTGCTGATTGAAAATGATGTACAGCTTTTACCCGGTTTCAACGATATCCGGCTTCCATTCAGCTTGGAAAAACCAATGCTTTGGTGGCCCAGTGGGAGCGGTGCTCAACACCTCAACCGTTTCGAACTGGAAATTAGAACATCTTCTGGCGCGCTGCACCATAAAACCATCACCACCGGCATCCGCAAAGCAGAATTGGTGCGCGAAGCCGACAGCATTGGCGAAGGTTTCATATTTCGCATCAACGGGAGGGACATATTCGCAAAAGGAGCTAACTATATCCCTGAAGATCATTTTGTTACGCGGATGTCGCGCGAAAAAACGCGAAAATTGCTCAGCGATGCAGCCGCAGTGGGCATGAACATGATCCGCGTTTGGGGTGGCGGCATCTATCCTTCGGAAGATTTTTATGCATTGTGCGACAGCCTGGGACTGATGGTCTGGCAGGATTTCATGTTTGCCTGCACCATGTATCCCTGGGACAGTACATTTCTGGAAAATGTGCGTGAAGAATCCATTCATCAGGTGAAACGACTGCGCGGCCACCCATCTTTGGTTTTGTGGTGTGGCAACAATGAGGTGTCGGAAGGATTTCACAACTGGGGCTGGCAGCGCAGCCTTGACTGGTCGGTAACCGACAGCGCTTCGGTTTGGCACGGCTACCTGGCTTTATTTGAACAACTTATACCGGAGGTGCTGATCAAACACGACCCGGGCATCCCTTACTGGCCAAGTTCGCCTTCGCTTGGCTGGGGACGTGCCGAATCGCTCCGCCGGGGCGATGTGCACTACTGGGGCGTGTGGTGGGGCGAAGAGCCTTTTGAGGTTTATCGGAAAAAAGTTGGCCGTTTCAACTCGGAATACGGCTTTCAAGCCATGCCAGCCATTGAAACTGTGCGGCAGTTTTTGCCAGAGGATCAGCATTTTATTGGTTCAGCAGGGTTGGAAGCCCATCAAAAACATCCCCGAGGCACAAAGCTCATTCACGATTATATGGCCAGAGATTTTCCGGTGCCCGATGCACTCGGCGATTATATCTACACCAGTCAGCTCACGCAGATGTACGGAATTGGCATGGCCATCGAAGCCCATCGCCGAAACAAGCCCATCACCATGGGCACGCTTTATTGGCAGCTCAACGACAGCTGGCCTGTGGCCAGCTGGTCGAGCATTGATTACTATGGCCGCTGGAAAGCCCTTCATTATCGTCTCAAGCAGCTCTACGCTCCGGTTTTGTTATCATTTGCAGAAAACGAGGGCAATATCGCAGTTTATGGGATATCGGATTTAATTGAAGAAATTTCGGGTACACTGGAAATCAGTTTTTTAAACACTCAGGGAGAAAGGCTGCAAACCAGAAAAACAACGGTAACCATAAACC
>DAIOUP010000444.1:0-2350 GCA_036759465.1 Bacteroidales bacterium | reverse complement strand
GTGCTTGAGCGGTACGCATATAGCTTTGCTTTGCAAGGGCCGAGTTGCGATACGATTCACGGTCAACCGTTACCTTGTCAAGATGCAGATTGCCCCAGCTGGCTTTGTTGACGAGCACGTCGTAGGAGGCTTCGGCATTTACGCCGCCCATATTACGGTAGTATTCGGGAGCGATAACCGGTATAAATCGGAATACCACCCCTTCCATGTGACAGTATTTGTCGGCATCGAGCACCTTGCCTACGCTATTCGGATTGGCAAAGTAGATGGGACGCTCCCAGTTGTTGGTAGCAATAAAGTCGAGCAGCATGAGGTCGTTTTTGTACAATCCGTTCTGCTTCACTTCCCAAACAATTTCGTCCACAATCTGATCGCGCATACTTGCCGGAACGGCACCGCTACGAATGACGGCATCCTTGTCGATGGTGATCTTTAGTTTGCGCGAAGGCAAATAATTTATTCTTTCACCACTTTGCAACGGCACTTTGGTTTGATCACGGTCGTCGGCAATAAACTTTATGGCTTCACGTAGCTCAATTGGCCCCTCGATTCGCTCAAGCACCGGAATGTATTCGTTTACTCCTTTGTTGTATTGCTCAGGTGTCAATGTCAGTGGCAAACGATCCGATTTATAAACCTTCTTGCCCATCTGATGCACATACCAGTCGCCCGAGGCAAGCATATAGTTGACTACCCTCATGTCGGTGCGGAAGTTTTCCACTTCCTGCACGTACCATAAGGGGAAAGTGTCATTGTCACCGTTGGTAAAGATTATAGCATTTGGGGCACAGCCTATCATATAACTTTTAGCAAAATCGCGCGCCGCATAGCGCCCCGAGCGGTCGTGACCTTCCCAGCCCTCGGCAGCCATGATGGCAGGCACAACAAGGCTCAGTGCAGTGGATGCTGCAACGGCAGTGGTTTTGTTGCCAAGGACTTTCGTCAACAGCTCATAGAGCCACACTACGCCAAAGCCAATCCAGATTGCAAAGGCATAAAACGAGCCGGCATAGGCGTAGTCGCGCTCACGCGGCTGATAAGGCGTCTGGTTGAGATAAACTACTATGGCAATACCGGTGAGCAGGAATAGCATAAACACCACCCATGCATCCTGAGCATTGCGTTTCAAATGCCAGTAAAGCCCTGCAAGTCCAAGGAGCAGAGGCAGGAAAAAGAAGCGGGCTCTGGCTGGATTCTTCATACTTTCGGGTAGATTGCTCTGATCGCCCAGTCTTATTTTATCGATGGCATTAATGCCGCTGATCCAGTTGCCTGCATCAATCTCGCCCTGGCTTTCGATATCGTTTTGCCTGCCCACAAAGTTCCACATGAAATACCTGAAATACATGTGATTGAGCTGATATCCAAAGAAAAAGCGCAGGTTATCGCCAAAGGTAGGCCTGTAAAGCACCTCCGAATTACCGTCCGATTTGGTAACCCTGATGGGTATCCCTGAACTGGAATATTGCTTGTACATGCTGATGTGGCTCTGCTTCTGATTGCTCCACATGCGCGGAAAAAGCGTCGTAAACCTGTCGTCGTAAATAGGTTTAGTATCCTTGCGCTGGTCCGTTATCACGTACTTACCAGCCTTTTTGTCTTTTACGTAAACCGGCGAACCATCAGCATAATCAACCACGGGCGCATTATAGTATTGACCGTGGAGCAGTGGCCAATCGCCATACTGTTCCCTGTTAAGATAGGCCAGCAGCGAAATGGCGTCATTGGGCTCGTTTTCGTTGATGGGCGTATTGGCATTGGAGCGGATGATGATCATGAAGAACGAGGAATAGCCGATCAGAATAAACATGAAAGCAAGAATTGCCGTGTTAAGCTTTGGCATATTCTTTTTGGCAGTGTACTGAAGACCAAATACAATGAGCGATATGAGCACTGCAAAATATACCAGCGTACCCGAGTTGAATGGCATTCCGATCGTGTTTACAAAGAACAGCTCAAACTTACTGGCCAGATTAACTACCTGCGGAATCACAAAGCTCATGATGAAGCCCAGAATGGCTAAAGATACAACGCCCGCCAGAATAAAACCCTTGAACGTAGGCTTGAACTTTTTGAAGTAGAACACATAAACTACTGCCGGAATAGCCAACAGGTTGAGCATATGCACACCGATGGACAAGCCTACGAGGTATGCTATGAAGAGCAGCCAGCGATAATTGTGCGGTTCGTCGGCCACCCTTTCCCAGCGCAAGATTGCCCAGAATACAAGTGCCGTAAAAAACGACGACATCGCGTAAACCTCGCCTTCCACAGCTGAAAACCAGAACGAGTCGGAAAAGGTGTAGGCCAAAGCACCAATGGCGCCGGCAGCCAAAACAAGATATTGGGC
>DAIOUP010000443.1:0-2352 GCA_036759465.1 Bacteroidales bacterium | reverse complement strand
AAGCCCTCGATATGGTGCTCTCGCGCCCCTACGACATTGTTTTCCTCGACGAAAACATGCCTGGTATGTCGGGCATCGAAACGCTCGAAAAGATCAAACAATCGCTGCCAAATCTTCCGGTGGTCATGATAACCAAAAGCGAAGAAGAGCACATCATGGAAGACGCAATAGGCAGCAAAATTGCCGATTACCTCATAAAGCCCGTCAAACCTAACCAAATACTGCTCTCGCTTAAGCGTAATCTCGAAAATCGCAAATTGGTGAGCGAAAAAACCACGATTGCCTATCAACAGGAATTCCGTAACATTGGCATGGAGCTCGCCAACAAGCTCAGTCATCAGGAATGGATTGAGCTCTACCGCAAATTGGTGCGCTGGGAGCTTGAACTTGAACAATCGGCCGATCAGGGTATCATGGAAGTGTTGAGGATGCAGCAGGATGAGGCAAACCGGCAGTTTTCGCGTTTTGTGGAAGACAATTACATAGATTGGCTACGAAGCAAAACTTCCGACAAGCCGGTGCTTTCGCACACCTTAGTGCGCGACCGCATACTACCCCGTATTGATAGCTCCGACAAGCCGCTCTTCGTGGTACTCATCGACAACCTGCGCTACGACCAGTGGAAATCCATTCAGCCACTCATCGAGGAGTTCTTCCGCATGGAAACCGACGACCTTTACTACAGCATATTGCCTACAACCACCCAGTATGCCCGCAACGCCATGTTTGCCGGGCTAATGCCCTCCGAAATCCGCAGGCTTTACCCAAAATACTGGACCGACGAGGAAGATGAGGGCACCAAGAATCAGTACGAAGCCGAACTGCTGGCCGAACAGCTCAGGCGTTTTGGTAAGGACATTCGTTTCTCGTACAACAAGGTGCTCAATCTTAATGCAGGAAAGAAACTAGCCGAAAGTATGGCTAACCTCATGGTAAACAAACTCAATGTGATCGTTTACAACTTTGTAGATATGCTCTCGCATGCCCGCACCGAGATGGAGATGATACGCGAGCTGGCCGAAGACGAGCCGGCCTACCGTTCGCTCATGCTCTCCTGGTTCAGGCACTCGTCGCTGTACGACATAATACAGTTTATTGCAGCTAAAAAATGCGACCTCATCGTAACCACCGATCACGGATCGGTTTACGTTAAAGATCCTGTAAAGATTTTGGGCGACCGCACGGTGAATACCAATCTGCGATATAAATACGGCCGCAACCTTAAATACAACCCGCGCGAAGTGTTCGAAGTTAAAGATCCCGAAAGCATTTTCCTGCCAAGACCCAATGTGAGCACAGCTTATGTGTTTACCCGTTCGGCCGACTTCTTTGCCTATCCCAACAACTACAATCACTACGTTAACTATTACCGCAACACCTTCCAGCACGGCGGCATCTCGCTTCAGGAAATGCTGGTGCCCGTGGCCTACCTCAGATCGAAATGAAACCTTACGCCCGATTCGAGATCAGTGGTATTCACCAGCTTGAAAAAGTAGCGGCCACGCTGTCCGGTCTTTGGCCTCGCCGTAGCATATTTGCATTTTTCGGGCCAATGGGCGCCGGGAAAACTACCCTCATCAAGGAATTGTGTGCCGCCTGGGGGGTGACCGAAACCGTAAGCAGCCCAACTTTTTCGCTGGTCAACGAATACGAGACTGCGGATAGAGAACCAGTTTATCACTTCGATTTTTACAGAATAGAAAAGCTCAGCGAGGTTTACGACATTGGCTATGAGCATTACTTTTTTAGTGGATATCCCTGCCTGATTGAATGGCCTGAGAAAATCGGGCAACTTTTGCCGGAAGATTGCGTAGAAATACACATTGGATACGGAAATCAGGATAACGACCGCCTGATTGAGGTATATTTACCGGCATAAAGCAGGAATTAGTACCATGAACGAACAATCCTCCGGGATGACATTTGGTGGCGCAGCTTCCATGATGCCTCAGGAAGAGCTGCTCGAAACCGCTGTGCGAAGCTCACGGCTTGTTGTGGGCATACCCCGCGAACTCTCGCCCAACGAGAGCCGCATAGCACTTATCCCGGCTGCAGTCAAATTGCTGTGCGAGCACGGACAGCAGGTCATTATCGAAGAGCGTGCAGGCGAAAAAGCCCATTTTTCCGATCATGAATATGCCGAAGCCGGCGCTGAGATCGTTCGCGATCGTGAACGTATTTTTCAGGCCGATATCATCCTCAAGATTGCCCCCCCTATACGAGAAGAAATTGAGCTGATCGAAAAAAAGCGCTCTCTCTTCTCGGTGCTCAACCTGCCCACGCGCACCCGCGACTATTTTCAGCAGCTAATGACCAAAAAAGTGCACGCCATCGCTTTCGAAAACATTCAGG
>DAIOUP010000442.1:0-2353 GCA_036759465.1 Bacteroidales bacterium | reverse complement strand
ATGCTAAATAAGCTGACCTGGCTCAAGAATTGGCTTAATACAAAGGCTAAACCTTTAAATCAAATCAAAGGTGCAAAACCCTTCATATGGATAGCATCCGGTAAATTTGCCATTTTGCCTGGCTCAAAACAATACCGTGAAATAACTCAGGTCGGCCTCAAACCCCAGCGAAATTTAATACTATAGCTTATATGCTGAATACAAGTAAAAGTCCCTCAACCTCAACCTCTCCACATGCCTCAAATAATCCCCTTCGCAAAAGTCCCGATAGGCGAAAACGAACGCAAATACATCAAAGAAGTCCTCGATAGCGGCTGGCTCACTACTGCAGGCAAGACTCTGGAGTTCGAAAAAAGCTTTGCGGAATATATAGGTGCACGTTATGCCTGTGCGGTGAATTCGTGTACGGCTGCCCTTCATCTCGGCCTCGATGCTTTAGGCGTACGACCCGGTGATAAAGTATTTGTGCCTTCCATGACATTTACGGCCACCGCAGAAGTAATTCGCTACCTGCAGGCCGACCCGGTTTTCCTCGATACCGAGTACCGCAGCAATCTGATTACACCAGAAATCCTGGAAGAAGCCATCAGCAGACATCCTGATGTACGATACCTCATTGTGGTACATTACGGTGGACAGGCAGTGGATTTGGCTGCTATTCAGGTCCTTTGTCAAAAGCATGGAATAAAGATACTCGAAGATGCCGCCCATGCCTTTCCGGCAAAAAGGGAGGGTAAAATGGTGGGTGCTATGGGCGAGGTCTGTTGTTTTAGTTTTTATGCCAACAAAACCATTACCACCGGAGAAGGGGGTATGCTAACCACCGGTGACGAAGAAATCTATAAAAGAGTGAAAACCATGCGTCTGCATGGTATCAACCGCGATATCTGGGATAGATTTACAGCCCAAAAGCCATCGTGGGAATACGACGTGGTGGAAGCCGGCTACAAATACAACATGCCCGACCTTGCGGCTGCTATAGGCTTAGGTCAGCTTGAACAAGCAGAACAATTTAGGAGTGAAAGGCAGCGCGTAGCTGAGTTTTATTACGATCATCTTTCAGATATTCCCTGCCTCGACCTTCCGCTGCTACATGTACATCCCAATGACCATGCCTGGCATTTGTTTCCGGTGGTGCTCAACAAGCTTTCGCCCATCAGTCGAAACGACTGTATGGATAGGCTGGCCGAGGCTGGTATCGGTACCTCGGTTCACTACAAACCTTTGCATCAGATGACTTATTACAAAGAGCGATATAAGTTAAAACCGGAAGATTTCCCCAATGCTGAACGAACCTGGCATGGAAATTTTTCCTTACCGATTTACCCTTCTCTTACGAATAAGGAACTTAGACATATCAGCGAGGCTTTACACCAGATACTTACATAACCAGTTGAACGTTCTGTAATTTACCTCAATGAGAACAAAAAGCGGGAATTTACCCGCTTTTTTGCTTTTAACTTTGCAACTCATGAAACAGCAACAACTCAACATAATCACCATCGACCTCGAAGAGTGGTTTCACATCAACGATTCCGACTGGGTGCCTGTTTCGTCGTGGGCCAAACTCAAACCAACGGTTGAACAAAACACCTTAAAACTGCTCGGTTTACTCCGCAGACACAATCAAAAGGCTACTTTTTTTACCTTGGGATGGATGGCTGAACGTTATCCCGAACTCATCCGTCAGATACGTTCCGAAGGCCATGAGCTGGGCTATCATTCATATTATCATCTTCGTCCTATGTGGCAGTCGGCCTGGGAATTTGAAGTCGATTTACAAAAAGGACTTTCGATGATTGCATCAGTAACCGGTGAACCGGTGCACATCTATCGTGCGCCAAATTTATCCCTGGGCCGCGACACTTTGTGGATTATCCCTCTTTTGATCAAAAACGGAATTACCATCAGCAGTTCCCTGAGAGCCTGGCGCAGCCTGGGCAATACACAGGTACCCAATCAACCGTTTTATTGGCAGATGTTGGAGGGCAGCTTGTTGGAATTTCCGTTGAACAGAATCAGGCTTGCAGGCTACCCTTTAACCTTCACTGGCAGCGGATATTTTCGTGTTTTGCCCTATGGCCTCGCGCGGAATTGGTTTAAAAGATCGCCTTACAATGTAGCATATTTCCACCCCAACGACATCGATCCCAATCATCCGGTGGCTAAGGAAATAGGCTGGTTGCGCAACTATATGAATCGTGTCGGCACCCGCAGTGCATACGTAAAAATCGACCGGTTACTCTCCGATTTTCGTTTTATCACCCTCACTGAAGCCTCCCGACTGATACATTCCCACACACTCCAGACCATTAATCCAAAAGAGCCATAAAAAATTAGCACCCCCCAAACC
>DAIOUP010000441.1:0-2358 GCA_036759465.1 Bacteroidales bacterium | reverse complement strand
GAAGCTGAGCGTTCTTTTGTCCGACTGAGGTGGGCTTAAACAGGACATTAACAGTAGCTGTTCCGTTCGCTGCAATGGTTAGAGGATAGGTATTTCCGTCCTGTTTAAGGAACTGACCGGCATCGGTTCCGATGATGTTGATGCCTGAAACTGTAATGGCCGTATTACGGTTGTTTTTCATCGTTACCGTAACCGGGCTCGATTGCATGCCGGCATAGATATCTCTGAAATCGATAGCCTCTGGTGTGAACTGGAATGCTGGTTGTTCTTCAATCCTCACATTGTCAACAGCGATATAATCAACGTCGTTTACAGAATAAGCATGCCAGCCAAAATAATGAGGTCCGGTCGTTGTTGGGGTAAAAGTGATTACTTGCTCCTGATAAGTTGATATGAGCATGTTTGGATTGTCCCATATTACGGTTCCACCGCTTATTCCAACAAGTGTATTGGTGCCAGCTACGGTTACTTTCATTTTTTCCGGGGTTCCTGCCCAGCCCGGTGCCTTAACGTAGAAGCGTACAAAATAGGGTTGGCCGGCTGTCAGTTGAATGCCAGGGCTAACCATCCATTCGTTCTTAGGCAAGCTTAAATGGTAAAATACCCCGACAAAATTGGGAGGGGTTACATTTCCAATGGTCGTATTATTGCTTACTGTCCAAGGACGTGCATCCGTCCCAGTGTTAGAAGCATAGCTTGCCCATCCTGCAGGAAGTGTGGTGCCTGTGGCTACACCGTCAAAATTCTGAACGTAAGGCGTCCCAAACAGTGTTGTAGCATTAGCATTTACGAATGTGCTCGAATAAATCGGACCGGGTACTACAGACCAGGCCCTGTAAAAATATTGAGTTCCAGGGCTAAGTCCTGCGTGTGGGAAAAGACCACTTGCAGCACCAATGTAATGAACCGTTCCGCCGCCCGTGATGGGTGATCCGGGAGCAAGAATTCCAGTTGGAGTTCCGAAGGTGTTTGTAGTATTCCAGGCAACAATAATGTTGTGGTTCTGTGCATTAGGCGTGGCCGTAAATGCGATGGAGGTGCTGCTTGTAGGTGTTGCGGTTAATGTTAACGGAGCAGCCGGAGCGGTAGTGATATTACCAGTCAAAGGTGAGGTGGTTCGATAAACCGGACCAGTACAGGTTTCCGACAGGTTGTATGCAAACACAAAGAAATAGTACTGTGTGCTGCTGTTCAGGCTTGTTGACAAAAACTCGGTTAGCGGGCCGCTGTAAACCACCGTGCCATCACCAAGGGGAGCACCCGGCGCATAAACAGTATTGTTTGACGGTGTGCCGCCAAGTGTAGCTGAGGTATGGCGCACCACAAGATATCCATTAGCAGTGGGTGAAGCTGTGAAGGTTCCATTGACCGTGGTTGAAGTAGCTGTGAGGTTAAGTGCAGTTGGTTGGGCGCCTGGAACAATACATGGAGGAGGAATCTGCTCGATTCTGGCATTATCAAGGAAAATATTGTTACCAAATGCACTGATACCCTGGAAAATGATGTATCCTGTTCCTGAGGAACCGGTTGGAATATTAAAAATGTAGTTATACCATCCTCCTGTTGTTACAACCGGTGCAAGATTTATACTTCTGTGCACTGTACCAAGCTCAGTTGCACCTGTAAGACTTGGAGTAGTGTTGTAGTGAACAACAACACGGTCGGCATTGGTTAGAAAGCCATTGTCTCTGTTCATCCAGAAGTTAACCCTGTAATTCGCATTGGGGAAATTGATGGCAGGGGAAACTAAAATTGAGGATACGCCACTTGAGAAACTGTAACTCCTAAATTGGGCCATACGACTTAAATGCTGTGGGCTTGTCGTTGGGTTTGTTCCCGACGCTGTACCTTCCCACAATCCTGTTCCGCTCACCTGAGCAACCGTCCAGCATGTTGGGGGGAAAGTTGTAGATTCGAAGCTTTCAGCAACTGGGAAAGTATTGTATACCGGGCAGGCGGTGGTAGCATTCACTGATACTCCTGAAGAGTACATGGGTGCATTGTAGGAGAAAAGTTTATAATAGTATGTTGTAGCTGCTGTCAAGCCTGTATGACTGAATGGAGAAGTTAAACCATTGTAGATAAGCGTACCGCCAGCGAACGACTGACCCACTGCCGGAGGTGCTCCGGTAGGATCGGTAAATGTACCTGTAGTATTAAACACAATCACAACGGGGTTGTTGGCTGTGTTAGGAGTAAAGTTGATATCAATTTTATTTTGACCATCAGCAACGGCAGTTACACCTGTCGGGTTGGCAGCCGTCATTGTAGTGGCAAATCCAAAGTAAGCGCCATTGGTGCCAATAGGAGCAATTGGGCCTGGGGCAGCAACCGCAGTTGTACGCAATATTTCAGTAT
>DAIOUP010000440.1:0-2360 GCA_036759465.1 Bacteroidales bacterium | reverse complement strand
CCCCAAAGCCGGATGGCATCGGCAATGGCCTGCAATACCTTGTAATGGGTATCAGGGCCGCTGCCCTCAGGGTCGAAAGCCAGACTGATGACGGTGGGCTGGATGCGGCGCAACTCTTCAAGAATAGGCAAAACATCGCGCTGGCGCTCGGGTTTCTCGGTAAAAATGTCGCCAGTGTAGAAGCCAAGCCGAAGGTGTCGCACTTCATTTTTTGTCATACCAAAACATGCCCAGACAAGCTCCTCTTCGTACTCGCGGATCATGCCTTTGAGAGTTTGTATTTTAGGCGGCATTTTGGCGCCGTTGTAGCTGTTGCGGGCCACAGAAAGTACATCGTGTATGGCATCGCGGAGCTGATTTTCGTTTTTCACCCCGTAAACCTCTATAAGATTGCGCACCATGCGATGGGCAAATCCGCGCCGGCGCTCTATTTCCTGCCCCGAGGCCACCTTAATAAGGTAGTGGTAAACGTCCTTGTCGTATTTGTGCTTATAGCCGCGCTCGAAGAAATCGGGATATTTCACCATCTGTATCTCATCGCGGTCGAGGAAATAGAGTACATCTTCCAGCTTTTGTATGAGGAAACGGTTTGTAACGGCTGTAAAGCCAGAGGTAAGTACGCAAAAATGGCTTTTGTTGGTCTCGTTGCGCGAGAGGCGGTGTATGTGAGGCAGCAAGCCCAGCATAATGTCATCGTGGTGTGGTCCGGTATGATAAAACACCTGATGGCCAAACGATTCGGTTCCGCGTTCTATTTTCTTTTTGATGTCATCCATCACCTGAGCCACAGTGTTGGCATTTAAACCAGGAATGAGTCTGCAGTAAGGGTCTTGCTTCAGGTCGTCGATCGTCACACGGTCGCCAAATTTGTTGATTCGGCGGCAAAGGTCGAGCACAGCCCTTTCGGTTTTTTCCTCTGTCCACGGGTTTCCGGTGTAGTAATGGTCAACAACATCGCGGAGCATGCTCGCGGCGCCGGTGGTCAGGTAAAAGCGGGCGTTTTTAAGTCGGGTGAGCACAGTGGCGGGATAGCGGTTGGAAGGCGCTTCCTCGAGGGCATCGCGCACCACGGGAGCCTTGGCCTCGCCTGCTGCAAAAATAATGGCTACGGCATCGGGCTTGTAGGTGATGGTTTGCAAACCTATGGTAATTACCAGTCTGTTGCGCGATACCTCTATGCCGCCAAGATCGCCGGCAGCAACAGCCTGAGTTTCGAAATTGGTCGCAGTGAGTCGGGTGGTGCTGTGGTGATCCGAGCCGCGTGTGTTGAAGGCTATATGTCCGTCGGGGCCAATGCCGCCAAGGAAAAAACCAATACCTCCCATCTCGCGGATTTGCTGCTCATAGTTGGTACACCAATCGTCGATGAGGAAAATCGACTTTTGCTGTACCTTTTCGAGCCTGTTTTTTGGCTCGCGGTAGCGCAAACCCAGGTCGACGATAGCCTCGGGAAACACTTTATTGAAATGCAGTCCTTCCCATAATGGTATCTCATCGCAGTTGATGAGCAGGCAGCGTTTTGGGTCAAGGCCAAACCCTTTTATGTAGCAGTTGCTCACATAATGGTAGAAACTGTTTTGCTGGGCCGAGCTGATGGGATAGAACTCGTCGATCTGGACAAAGCGCAGCTTGCCAAGCAAGGGCTTCTTTGGCACTTCAAGCCCGTTGTCCTTGCGAAGTTTTTCCCCTTCGCGCGTATTCCAGCTTTCCAAAATGTGCTGCGTCCACTTGATGAAGTACTCCGGCGTTTTGCCTGTTGGCAGGCTGATGACGCCCTCGGGATTTTCGGCCACCCACTCCAGAAAACGCATGGCCGTGAGCAGGCCCAGCTTAGGAAAATTGTCAACGGTTATGTACGGCACATTGACCGGGTATTTGCGCGGTGTTTGGCAGCACACCTTCCGCTCCACGGCGCTAAAGCCTTCGGGCAATAAAATTTGTTGGCTCATAGGACGATATTGTTCAGGTTTTTAACGAACAGTCGATCAATTTTCTGCAATTGTTGCGGAAAAAGTTGCGAAGCCATTGGGTGATTTAAGAACGCCCAAACCTTCCACCTTTTCCGGATAATTTTATAACACACAGTTAATGAACTATTTATACTTCTTTTTCTGAGCGCATCAGGGCTCTCTTTGCACGGGTCATTTTGAAAAAGCACTGCTAAATAAAAAATTTTTTTACTTAAGTATGGCTTAGTTTTTAAAAAATTTAATTTTGAAATGAAGATTTCATTAAAACCCACACCAATGAAATTTCTACGAAGCGTGTTTTTTGCCTTTCCTTTGATAACCATCATGTTCGCCGCGAAGGCCCAGACGCTCGTCTGGCAGGATCAGACCAGCCTTTACAGCCTACCGGCC
>DAIOUP010000439.1:0-2362 GCA_036759465.1 Bacteroidales bacterium | reverse complement strand
GGTAAAGCTTAGCTTTGCAAAAACGTTTCACGTGGCTGAATATTCTTCCATTTTACTGGAAAATGCGGTAAACGAGCTTTCGCGCCTCCCGGGCATTGGTCGTAAAACGGCGCTGCGGATGGCTCTTCATTTGCTGAAGGAAACCCCTGCCCGTACCGAGCTGCTGTCGAAGGCCTTAACCGAAATGCGAAGCCAGATCATGCATTGCAGCCGCTGCAACAACATCAGCGACAGCGAGCTTTGCACCATCTGCAGCAATCACAAGCGCGACGAAAATGTAGTCTGCGTGGTTGAGGATGTTCGCGATGTGATGGCTATTGAGCGTACTTCAGCTTACAACGGCCTGTATCATGTGCTTGGCGGCGTGATTAATCCAGTAGAAGGCGTTGGTCCCAACGACCTAAGTATCGGACTTTTTGTGCAACGCCTTCAGAAAGAACCCATTAAAGAGTTGATCCTAGCATTACCCTCGACTATTGAGGGCGACACCACCGCGTTTTACATTTTCAAGCAATTGCCTGATTATTCGTTAAAAGTAACAACCATAGCCAAAGGAATCAGCATTGGCGACGCACTGGAGTTTGCCGACGAAGTAACGCTTGGCCGATCGATTATCAATAGGGTGCCCTATCAAAAAAGTCAAACCTGACCACTTCCACTATCCGCCTCTGAATCAATCATCTGGAAGATATTCAATTGATTTGCCGTTACCTTGGGAATCACAGGGGCCGCTTTCTCATAACCGGAGAGATAAGGTTTAATTGACCTGCGCACAATCTTGTTCAGGCTAAGGTTACGCCCCTTAGCGTAGTTGGAGATGGACTCGTACTGGCGCGCGGTGAGCTTAATTTTCACTTCCCTGAATTTCTTTTTTTTGGACTTGCGTTTCCTTGCCATGGCAAATGTTTGGCATTTGGGTTGAGGATCAAAGGGCGTCGAGCACCAATCGTGCGTAGGCCTTTGCACTTTCGGGACTTTTTCCTTCGGAGTAGATGCGGATAATGGGTTCGGTGTTCGACTTGCGCAGATGCACCCAACCCTCGGCAAAATCTATCTTTACCCCGTCGGTTGTATTAATTTTTTCGCCCTCAAAACGCTGTATGATCTTTTGCAACACTGCATCAACGTCGGCACCATGTTGCAGCTCAATTTTGTTTTTGCTCATAAAGTAGGCGGGATAGGTTTTCCGGAGCTCCGAAACGCTTAATCCCGATTTAGCCAGATGGCTGAGAAACAACGCAATGCCAGCAAGGGCATCGCGGCCGTAATGCAGTGCAGGCCAAATAACACCGCCATTGCCCTCACCTCCTATGACGGCATTTGTTGCTTTCATCAGTTCAACCACATTCACCTCACCAACAGCAGAAGCGGCGTATGATCCACCATATCTGGCAGTTACATCAGCAAGCGCACGCGTTGACGACAAATTGGAAACAGTATTGCCGGGCTGACTTTTCAATATATAATCGGAAACGGCCACCAGGGTATATTCTTCGCCAAACATCTGGCCGTTTTCGTCGACAAGTGCAAGTCGGTCCACATCAGGGTCCACGCTGATGCCCAGGTGGGCGCCCTTTTCAACCACCAGACGCGACAATTCGGTCAGGTGTTCGGGCAAGGGTTCGGGATTGTGTGGAAAATTACCGTCAGGGGTGCAATAAAGTTCATGCACCTGGCTCACACCCAACGCCCTGAGCAGCGCAGGCACGGCAATCCCACCCGTAGAGTTGACTGCATCCACAATCACCACAAAGCCTGCTCGCCTGATGGCTTGGGTGTCGATAAGCGGCTGGGCGAGAATCATGGAGATATGCTTTTCGATCCATGAGTTATCCTGACGATAAGATCCCAATGCATAAACATCGGCAAATGAAACAGTTTCCTGTTCAGCAAGTTTGAGGAGTCTTGTTCCATCCTCCGCCGAAATAAACTCGCCCCTGGCGTTGAGTAGTTTAAGCGCATTCCATTGTGCAGGATTATGGCTGGCTGTAAGGATGATGCCCCCATCGGCACCCAATCCCGGGACTGCCACCTCAACCGTAGGTGTGGTGGAAAGCCCGAGATCGATAACGTTTGCGCCCATAGCCTGCAATGTGGAGCAAACCAGTTTGTTGACCATATCGCCTGAAATGCGGGCATCGCGGCCAACTACAATCGAAGGTTGCCCTTTGGCGGACAGCAGGCGGCAAAAAGCCGAGGTAAAGCGCACAATATCAAAAGGAGTGAGATTATCGCCGGGCAAACCTCCAATGGTGCCCCTGATACCTGAGATGGATTTAATGAGTGTCATTTTCAGCAGAAATGTCGGTAAAAATAGGACTTAATTACAACAGCCCGAAGTTAACTTTACCCGTTTAGTTCA
>DAIOUP010000438.1:0-2366 GCA_036759465.1 Bacteroidales bacterium | reverse complement strand
GGATTACTATATGTACACTTCGGCCAACTGGAACCCTAACCCTGCTGCACAAAAAATTACTACAAACCAGTTTGTGCTTACCACAAGGTTCAAATTCTGAAAAACCCGATTAGTTTGTTTATATATCACCCGGCTGCTCCATATCAGGAGCAGCCTTATTTTTTTAATTAATTAGCGACTCTGCGCAACCCAGCTCTGGCAGCTGCATGAATGCTGGTTCTGTATGCCTGAGGCTTAAGGTTGAGGCATCGGTTAAACCATATTGCTGCTTCCTTTTTTTCTCCTTTACTTTCGAAAAGTTCGCCCAACCGCAGGGCTGAATTCGCAGCATAATACTCCGGAGATGCCAGTCCCTGATGATATGTTTTGTCGTACAACAGGAGCGCTTTATCCGACTGACCCATACCATCAGCAATTCTGGCACTTCGGTATAGATACTCCAGATAATGCGCTTTATTTTTTCCCTCGAAAAGATAGGCCGACTTTTCAAGTATCTCATTAGCTTCGTTAAAATAACCACCGTCAAATCGTAAACGAGCCAGTATAAGCGCAGGATGAGGGATTTGCGTCGAGGAAGCCTCGCGTTTGGCTTCGGCATCACGCTCGCTGCCGCTGGCGGGCGCTTCGTGGCATTGCCTCATACGAGATAAGTAAGCAGCTGTATCGCCATTGAGCAGAGCAAACCATCCCAGCTTTCGCTGAGCATCAGAGAGATACATTGTACCCTTGGTCTGCCGCAGGAAGCGAGCATAACTTTGTTCGGCCAGCTTGCTGCCTTTACGGAATAAGGCTTCAGCCAATAGATAATCGACCATCGGAAACTTCAGATAATCGGGTGATTCAGGTCTGGAATGCAGCGCTTTTAGAGCCTCTTCGTTTTTACCATCACGCATCAGCAGGTAGGCACTGGTATAGGTTAGCATGAGATTGCTTTCGTCAAGCGTTCTTATTCTCTGGATAACCACTTCTTTTGTAGCAGCATCTGTTTGCATAGCCCTTGTGGCCATGCCCAGAAGAATGGCTGCGTCAGAGCGCATAAATGAAAAGGGATGGTTATCCGGAAGATTTAATACGCGGATGAGCATGTCAACACCCTCCCGACTGTCGCCACTGAGTGAAGCCAGCCTCAACATCCATGTAAACTGGTCAGGGACGCTGCCCAGCGCTACCTTAACTAAACCGTAGGTAAGCATATTTGGTACAAAGCCCGGGTATTTTTCGTAGGCCGAGATGATTCTGGAATAGGTTCTGCGCATTTCCAAAGCGGTTTGCCATTGATCGCCCGCACGCATGCGAAGCATCAGGGAAGTCATTCCGCTATAGCCCAATGCCCATTCCTGCCAGGGGTCGTTTGTCCGTATACCTGTAAGCTGTTGCTGAAGCCTACTCTTGGCCAATTGAAACTGCTGTTCATCTTCGGGCGATCCTGTGGCCAAAGCTTTTTGAAAGTAAAGTTGAAACTGGAAAACATCCGTAAGCTGGTTTTCGGGTCTTATTCTGCGCTCATTGGAGAGTAATTGCTCGGCTTTTCCCAGCTTCAATCGCGATATTTCCTGCCATGCCCCGATAAGATCTGGCGTTAACAGGAATTGCTGCGCATAAAGCGAATTATTCAACAGAACCAAAAAAAAGGTTGTAAGGAAGCGCATTGGACTAAGCCTTGGCAGCAAATTTAATATTGCGGCGCTTTCTCACAATAACGAAAACAGTAGTAATCAATATTAAAGGCATCAACATACCAGCAAGCATCAGATTGGAAATACCTTTTTTCAGGGGTTGTGTATTACCCAGCATCTGGTAGGCGGCCCAGAAAAAGGGATGCGATTTCAGTTTGTTTGACTCGCTTAGCCAGCTTAGCTTGGCCTGTTGCAAGGCTCTGTCCTTCGAAAGCCCATCAGCCAGATTGCTGTAGAACAACTCCATCAGCCTTGATCCCGATTGGTCGTTGATTTCCCAGCCAGTCATCACCACCGAAGGCGTACCAGCATACATGAAGGCCCTGCTAAGGCTCATTACCCCTTCGGCCGACCGCAATTTTCCTGCTCCGCTGTTGCAGGCACTCAGAACCACGATAGCTGCCTTGAATCGCAAGGCGTACAATTCGTAACCTAAAAGAGCGCTCGAAGCAGTGTCTTCCTGGTGAAATACGAGTTTTGAATACAAAGGATTTTCATCGTCGAGCAGGGTATGCATGGCCAGGTGAATCAATCCGAAGCGCGGAGCAGTTTCTATAAACGCCCTTTTGGTAGCACTACTACCCGCCAGTAAGACACCACCCCAAATTTTTCGAACCGTTTCGGCCTCCTTGAGTGCGAAGGGCAAAGGCGAAAGCTTCACACTTCCACCACGAACCTCCTGATTGTAGT
>DAIOUP010000437.1:0-2383 GCA_036759465.1 Bacteroidales bacterium | reverse complement strand
CCGATCTGGAGTTTTACGAGCTGCGCTACAGCGGACGCATGGCGGCATTTTTGCGCGGCTTCAGGGCTGTTTACCTCGGCTTCTTCTTTAATGTGATGGTCATTGCCAGCGTTTCGCTGGCCTTCATCAAGCTGGCAGGCATCATGATGGGCATCCAGCCTGCCCCGGCCCTCATCATGGCCGCGGTGATCGTGGTGTTTTATGCCGGCCTGGGCGGTTTGAAATCCATCCTCTGGACCGACCTGTTTCAGTTTGGCTTTGCCATGTTTGGCGCCATCATCGCCGCAGTGCTGGTGATACAGGGCCTTCCGGAAGATGTGCACGGACTTTCGGGCCTGCTAGCACACGATAATGTGGCCGGCAAGCTAAGCCTCTTTCCTGACCTCAGCAAAACCGACCAGCTGCTGTATATCTTCATCATTCCCATAGCCGTGCAATGGTGGGCAGTCTGGTACCCGGGCGCCGAACCGGGCGGCGGGGGCTATGTGGCCCAGCGCATGCTCTCGGCCAAAAAAGAACAGGACGCCATGGGAGCTACCCTGCTGTTCAACTTCTTCCACTATGCCCTGCGTCCCTGGCCCTGGATTCTGGTGGCCCTGGCCTCGCTGGTCGTTTTCCCCGACATCGAATCATTGAAACAAGCCTTCCCTGATGTGTCGGCACAATACATCCGCGACGACTTTGCCTATCCGGCCATGCTGCGCACATTTCTGCCCTCAGGACTGCTGGGTCTGGTGGTGGCCTCGCTCATTGCCGCCTTCATGTCAACTGTAGCCTCACACCTCAACTGGGGCTCATCGTATCTCGTAAACGACTTCTACCACCGTTTTTACAACCCCAACGCCAGCGAAAAGAAACTCGTGCTGGTGGGCAGGATAAGCACTGTGCTCCTGATGATATTTGGCGTATTGCTGGCTCTGGTGCTGCAAAATGCCCTGCAGGCATTCCAATATATACTGATGATTGGAGCAGGAACCGGACTGATTTATATCCTGCGGTGGTTCTGGTGGAGAATTAATGCATATTCGGAAATTTCGGCCATGATAGCCGCCACAGTGTTTTCGCTTGCATTTATTGTAATCGAAAACTTCTTTATGTCCGATACCGGCGGCCAACTTGAGGTGTTCGGAATGATTACCACGCAAACCTATTGGAACATCATTAAACTGCTTGGGGTGGTGGTGCTTACCTCTGCCGTTTGGATTGCCGTTACTTTTCTCACAAAACCCGTTGACGAAAGCACCCTGCAAGATTTTTACCGGAAAATCAGGCCGGGAGGCCCGGGCTGGACAAGGGTGGTCGAAGAGGCCCGCGATAAAGGCATTGATCTCTCCGGTCAGAAGGAAAAGTCGTGGGACGTTCCCACTGGACTGCTTTGTATGATGCTGGGCAGCCTGACGGTTTATTCGGCGCTTTTTGCCACAGGCTACTGGATTTACGGCCATTCGACAACAGCCATGGTGATGACGACCATAGCTTTGCTTGCAGCCTTCGCCCTGACCAAAACCTGGAAAAAACTGCGGTTTGATTGATCAACAAGGCCTCACCTCCCAACAGAGCGCCAAACCCAGCCAGGTAATGACCGCAATTTCAATGCAAAAACCCGCTCTGCTGATCCTGGCCGCAGGACTGGGCAGCCGTTTTGGCGGACTCAAACAGCTCGACAGGCTTGGCCCATCCGGTGAGGCGCTGATGGAATACTCCATCTACGACGCCCTGCAGGCAGGATTTGGCAAGGTGGTGCTGGTCATCCGAAAAGCCCTTAAGGATGAATTCGATGATTTTTTGAAAGAAAGGCTGGCCGGCCGCATCGCGTTGCATTACGTTTTTCAGGAAGTGGACAACTTGCCTCCCGGCATGCAGGCACCTGCCGGAAGAACCAAACCCTGGGGCACCGCCAATGCCATCATGGTAGCCGAAAGCGCAATCAACGAGCCTTTTATGGTGGTGAATGCCGACGATTTTTATGGTCGCGAAGCTTTTAATGTTATTTCTAATTACCTGGGTAACAACCACAACGAGATGAGGCATTGCATGGCCGGCTACCGGCTCGGGCAAACGCTTTCCGACTTTGGGCCTGTTTCGCGCGGCACCTGTGTTCACGACCGTGAAATGAACCTGGAGCGTATCAGCGAAATTACCCGTATCGACAAACGCAACGGACAAACAGGCTTTGCCGATGCGTCGGGAAGCTGGCAGCCGCTCGGCGACAATGTTCTGGTTTCGATGAACGCATGGGGATTCTATCCTTCGATTTTCAAAGTCCTGAAAGAAGGGTTTGAAGCATTTCTGAAAACGGCGGGCGACCTGCTGCAAAAGGAATATTTCATTTCCCACCCACTCAACTACATGATAACCAACAAGCAGGGCAGCATCAGGATTT
>DAIOUP010000436.1:0-2385 GCA_036759465.1 Bacteroidales bacterium | reverse complement strand
CTGCAATGCAATGACGGGGCTGGCAGTTTATCGGACAACTTTTTCCATCTTTACCCCGGCGAACCAAGAACAATAACATTCAAGCCCTCGGGCAATGTTCCGGTCGGGGAAATAACTTTCAGCTGGCGCTCACTCAACCAGCTGGTAAACCATTGATTGACCGAACGAGTATGAAAATCCTGCTGTTGATGATTGGCAAAACCGATGCCTCGTGGTTGAGCGAAGGCATGATGCACTACGAAAAGCGCATCCGGCACTATCTACCATTTGAACTGCAGGTAATCCCCGACTTGAAGAACCGAAAACAGCTGAGTGAGAACGAACAAAAGCAGGCTGAAGCCATGCTGCTTTTGCAAGCGTTGCAGGCCACCGATGAGGTGGTACTGCTAGACGAGAATGGCAAGCAGCTCACATCCAGAGCTTTTGCCGGTTTTATTGAGAAAATGCAGCTGCAGTCGGTAAAGCGCCTCGTTTTTGTGATTGGCGGTCCCTACGGTTTTGGCGAGGCCGTGCGCAAACGTGCCAATCACATGCTTTCGTTGTCGGATATGACCTTTCCGCACCAACTGGTCAGGCTAATCTTTCTTGAGCAGCTCTATCGCGCCTGTACGATTATGCGCAACGAGCCTTATCACCATGATTAACCGGACGTTGTCAGAAATTATTTGACAACCAGGGTTTTCACAAGACTTTGTCCTTCAATATGCAAGCGAAGCAAATAAACTCCTTGCTTCATACCATTGATATCAAAGCACTTACCACTTTCTTGCGCATTCAGCCATATAATATGCCTGCCCGTTAGGCTAAGCAACTCTGCCTTGATGTTGTTTTCTTTCAGGCCTTCGATGCAAAGCTTTTCCGATGCCGGATTGGGGTAAATCCGTAGTGCAGCAGCAGCTTCGTCCAAACCAGTCAATACCATTAAAACATTGATGACTAGATTGGGAGTGTCGCCTACCTCGAAAGTGCCCTCCACGGGAAAGTAATTATCTCTGGTGATAGTATAGGAATAGTTTCCGTAAGGCAGCCCGGGCACCACGGCCATACCCTGCGCATTGGTGTTCACCGCTGGCTGACCAGCCACTTGAACCACAGCGCCTTCGAGCGGACCAATAATACCGGTGACAACAAACGTCACATCGCGGGTGATGAGCGCCATGCTAACATTAACCACAACAGGGCTATTGCTTACATTTACTGTACCCTGCGCGGTTTGATATCCCGTTTTGCTCAGCGTGTAGGTATAATCTCCAGGCAGCACATTTTCAATCACATAAACACCCGGAGGATAGGTAAATCCATCGAATTGCAGCACAGCATCAGGTATGGGTTGTCCGGCCTGATCCGAAACATTGAAACTGACGGCGTAAGTGTTTAGTTCAATAAGAACGGTTACCGTGTATTCGGCAATTTCGCCATGTGGTGTGAGCACCTGAAACACAACCGGATCATCGAAATCGTACATCTCTCCTCCCGGAGGCACAGTTACCGTTCCAAACGGCAAACCGATCTGAGGGATCAGCCCCAGCGGTGAGCCTTCAGGCAACACCAGCTCAATGGTTTTATTCGTTTGATCGATCGTTCCAAAATAATCCCGCCCCAGTGCGGGATTGTCGGCTTGCAGGAAGGCAAACGACTCAATCACAGGATGCAATTCATGTATGGGATTGTAGGTAACCAAACCCAGCGAAGCCTGATCGGGCTGATGAAAGATAAACTGCTCGGCCTGAGCGGGATCGTTGGTGCCCCAGTAATTACCAATAGCCTGAACCGGCAAAGCGGTATTGTTGTACAAAGCAAATGTCTGACCGTCGTTGCCGTTGTTGTAGATAACATTGCCGCCAGGGCTTAATGTGGTGCCAAGATTGGGGTTAGCTGTACCTTGCAGAGTGATTCCCCATAAATTGCCTGTGATAAGGTTGCGGCGCACTATGGCTGTGTTTCCTGCACCGCTTGCCTGAAAATTGATACCGCTTCCACCGGAGGCGGGAAGTCCTTGTATGTTGTTGTCAATGAAATAGTTATCCTCAATACGACTACTGATGTTGTTGCCAATCTGTGCGTAACCATAGCGGTTGTTCACTACAAAATTATCGCGCACCACCACCTTGGCACTGCCCGAACCCAGTAGATTACTTATCCCAATACCGCCGGCCATATTGTAAAATCCTTCGATATAGTTACCTACAATGTAGATGGTGTCGGCAGCGCCAGGACCTATGTTGATTTGCGGACGATTGGAGTTGTCGGTCGTGTTTCGGATCATCACGTTGTAAAGAATCTGCGGAGAGCCGGTGATATTGGCGCCGGAGTTGATGGCCGAACGAACGTTTTCCTCAAACAGACAGAGCGGATGATTGGGCTGCAACTGCTATAGGTGATGGC
>DAIOUP010000435.1:0-2390 GCA_036759465.1 Bacteroidales bacterium | reverse complement strand
GCCATGAGGGCAGCGATGGCCATTGAGGTAAAAAATCAGATGAATACAGCACTGATGACCCAAATGGAACATCAGCTCGTGAAAAAAGCCTTTGAGGAATTTAGAAAAATTGATGGCGTCCATATTTTGGCCGATAACGCGGAAGACCGCCTCGGTGTGTTCTCTTTCTATATCGAGGGTATCCATTTCAATCTGGTGGTGAAAATGCTCAGCGACCGCTATGGCATCCAGGTTCGTGGAGGCTGTGCCTGCGCCGGCACCTATGGTCATTACCTTTTGGATGTGAGCTACGAACGCTCAAGACGAATTACTGACCTTATCAATCATGGCGACCTCTCGGAAAAACCAGGCTGGATCAGGGCATCTTTCCACCCAACAATGACCAGGGACGAAATGGACTTGCTGGTGGAAGGCGTAAAAGAAATCAGGGCAAATTATAAAAAATGGAGTGAAGATTATATTTATAACCGACACACCAACGAGTTTCGTCACCGATCCGAGCCGAAAGATAAAACCCCGCTTGTCGAACCCTGGTTCAACTTATAGTTAAAAAGGTACCTTATGCGGGTATAATGCTCTTACAATAAAGAACAACAACAGAGCAAACAGTGCAATCAGGCTGAAAAGCCAGCCCAAAACCTTGCGTTTTTTGTAGAAAAACCAGCCCGCAAGTCCGAAAAACAGGCCGGAAAGCACTAATAGCTGTATGATCATAGTATTAAAATTAGTCTGCTCTGCTCACTTTTTCCACTCCGTTCACCTTGCCAAGCTTGTGCATCAGCTGTTCGAGATGGTCGGTGTCTTTGATTTGCAGGCTGATGCGGCCTTCAAACGCACCATCGCGTGTATGGAAGGATATTGAGCGTATGTTAACTTTTAAATCACTGGATATCAGCCTTGTTATTTCATTTACCAATCCAAGTGTGTCCTTACCAACTACGCGTATGCTGGCCACAAACTGCGGATTGTCGGCCTGCTGTTTCCATCGAACATTAAGAAATCTGTAAGGATACCGCTCGTACATCCTGGCCGCATTGGGGCATCCCCTGCGGTGAATGGTAATGCCGGTGTTGATGGTTACAAAACCGGTTACCTCGTCGCCCGGAATCGGATTGCAGCAGCGCGCAAGCTTAAAGTTCACATTGCTAATGCTTTCGTCGATCACCAGATAATCGTCCTTGCCGCCCTGCTTTTCCTGAAATGCCTTAGGATCAGTTTCAAACTGCCTTTGCGAGGGCGGACGGCTTTCTTCCATCTGGCTCACCAGAAACTTCTTCAGCTCTATCAGGTCGATCTGATCGGTGGCCACCTGATGGTAAAGATGCATGGCCGTATTGGCCTTGTAATGCCTTACAAGGGTGTTGATGATGTCGTCCGACGATACGATCTTCCAGTTTTTAAGCTTACGCAGCAACATCTCCTTACCAATTTCAGCCTCCCGCAGCTCAATATCTTTCAGATGCTTACGAATTTTACTCTTGGCTCTTTCGCTCACCACAAAATTCAGCCAGTCGTGCCGCGGCGATTGTTTCTTGCTGGTGATGATCTCCACCTTGTCGCCATTTTGCAACACATGGCGAATAGGCACCACTTTATTGTTCACCCTTGCGCCGTTGCACATGCTGCCAACCTGCGTATGAATCTCATAGGCAAAGTCGAGCACGGTGGCACCGCCGGGCAATTGTTTAAGGTCGCCATTTGGAGTGAAAACAAAAATTTTGTCGCGGGCCATGCTTTCGCTGCGCTTGTAGGCATCGAACTGAAGCTGATCAGGATTCTCAAGCACGTCGCGTACCTGATTCAGCCAGTCTTCCATATCAAACTTGCCCGATTTTTCCTTATAAAGCCAGTGGGCTGCCTGCCCCTTTTCGGCATTTTGATCCATGCGTTCGGTGCGTATCTGCACCTCAACCCACTTATCATCAGGCCCTTTCACCGTTGTGTGCAGCGACTCGTAGCCCGATGCCTTGGGCGTGGTAATCCAGTCGCGCAGACGCTTTGGATTAGGCGGATAGAGATCGGTAACGATGGAATAAATTCTCCAGCAATCTTCTTTTTCGCGTTTTGGTGGACTGTTTGAGATGATGCGAATTGCAAACAGGTCGTAAACCTGCTCGAAGGTAACCTGTTGCGACTTCATCTTGGTCCAGATGCTGGGGATCGATTTTGTCCTCCATTTGATGGTGCAACTGAGCTTGCTTTGTTGCAGCTGCTCCTCAATGGGCTTGATAAAAGCCTGCATGAAGGCCTCCTGGCGGTCGCGTGTTGCATTGATCATCTGCTCGATAGATGCAAACTCCGCAGCATGCTCAAATCGCATTACCCTTTCCTCGAACTCCGCCTTCACCTTGTAAAGACCAAGCCTGTGTGTAATGGGTACATATAAATGC
>DAIOUP010000434.1:0-2391 GCA_036759465.1 Bacteroidales bacterium | reverse complement strand
GTCGAATTCGCCTAATGGCAGTTTGATGATAAGCGAACCAAGCAGATGGTCTTCGCGGCCATGCGCATGGCAGCTTGCTGTATAGCAACTTATTTCGTTAAGTATCGGATTTCTAATCAATAAATAGCGCATGCTGTTGTCGGTTCTGTACATGCTGCATGCACTTTCCAAACCTACAATGCGGTAGCTTTTGCCTTGGCCCGTAAACAACTCTTCCAGGGTTTTATGACAAAGGATACAATTGGGTTGGTTGTAATGCTGGGCATCAGCTGAAAAGGAGGAGTAAACCAGACTGTCAAATTCATTGTAAAGATTCACCTCGTCAATTCCACTTAGGGTATTTATGACATCAAGGGTACTGGACAACTGTTTCTTATCGTTTTCGAGCATCGAATGATAAAGTGCTCCCTCGACGATCGAAGCTACGTTGCTCCCATTCTGGTAAATCAAGGTGTGCAGGTATTGTTCATTCACCGATTTGAAGATGAACAGATAGGTAGCCAAAAGAAAAAATGACAACAATGCAATGATCAATACCACCCTGCTGTAGATCGACGAAAAAAGTTTGTTGATTTTTAAACCTTTTATTCTTGAATTATATGCCGTTTCTGATTCCGATGTGCTCATAAGCAGGATTTTTCTTGGGTGTCATTATCGACAAGGGGTTGTAAATCAAACACTTGATTTACAACCCTTGGTTTTGATTATTGCATTTTGTCAACATACGACACAATGCAAGTTCGGAATAATTTCAACTTTACGATCGAAAATCTTAAAGCTGGTTTAATTGAGGTAAGAATTCTGTTTGAAAATCGTTCCAAACTTCTGGAGGCAACTCCTGCATGATATGCTCTTTGAGCTCGCCACCATCCTGGAGGGCCACCGGCTGAAGCTGAGGCTCATGTTTTGCCAGGCTATTCACCAGAAAATCGCGAAACCTTACAATTTCGAAACTTGCCCAGCGACGCGCATCGTCGGCCAGATAATACGTACTGGTTTCGGCTATCCAGGCCGAAGGTTCAATTTCGGCCAGCCAGCCTTTGCCATAGGGGTCGGCCAGCATTTCGGCACTGGTTGCAAACCCGAGGTTAAGCACATGGCCGGTTAGGGGCGAACTGATTACAATTTTCTTTTCTCCCTGTGAGAGTTCGATCATCGGATCGCCCTTGGCAATGGTCTGTCCTTCCTCAATCAATGGCCTGACCTCAATATTGCCGGTGATTTTCAGCAGAAGGTCGCTAAGCCCGATTCTGGCTTTGCCTGACTTGAGCAAGTACATCCAGCTGTGGTTGGGGCTGTGGTAAACGCCTCGCGGCATGCTGAGTTCGCGGTCGGAGATTTTCCCTGAACCATACTGTTTTGCACGTCTTACCTTTCGGTTAAGCAATATCCAGAATGGAACCAGGGTGAGGAAAAAGATAATTGTCAGGATATACTCCATTCCTTTGGTTTCGAATAAGTTGTAATAATGAAATCCGTCCATAGTTTATTTATTTTATTGGTTCTCTGATCGTTAATGACTGCCTGCAGCCCATTTGGGTCCGCTGCGCAGCACGGGCATGCGACGGACAACCCAGCGCAAAACCCAAATTTCAATGAATACGATTGTCAGGGTCACAATAAACTCTTGCCAGCTTGGAACATAGCGTTCTGTGTCTTCCCAACGGTAGCAAATGATGGAAATATTCATTCTGTTGAGCAAAATCCCTATCAGTGTCATAATAGCTGCAATCTTGATAATCAGTGTATTGTGACTGCCGTAGGCATAGGCAAACATTAGCATTGGCACCATCACAAAACCGATAACTTCAACGAGGAACCAATATCCATAAGGTGTGTTAATATTTACCCAGTTTTTCTCGTGAATGAATACCAAAACCAATAAAGCCATGTATACGAACATGCCCAGGGCACAAATCTTTGAAAGCCCGACAAGTATGGAATTGTGGTGCTTATTATCGGTTTTGTCCATATAGTCTGTAAAAACCTTATGGCTTATCGAGCCCTCAAGTATAACCATCGATATACCTGCAAACACACTGGAAACCACGAAGAGTAGAGGCAGATAACTGTTGTACCACAAGGGGTGAATTTTGTCTTTTGCCATCAGAAATAATGCCCCAATACCCGACTGATGAAGAACAGAAAGTGTGATGCCAAATATTACGGCTCCCATGGATATTCCGGTCAGAAAGCGGTGTGCCTTCTTGGCATTCAGCCATTCGGCCACAGCGGGAGAAAACTCAATGAATAAAGCCAGCATATAGAGCAAAAAGTGCCAGCCAACCAGAAAAAGCACGGAACTAACGCCATAATTAATTCCGATCACAACATTAACCACATTCAGTGGTCTCCCTAAATCCAGGAGCAATGCGGCGGAATAGAATAGAT
>DAIOUP010000433.1:0-2400 GCA_036759465.1 Bacteroidales bacterium | reverse complement strand
TAGCCAGACTAACCTGATCCGGACGCATGAAAACTTCTGCATGTTTATTTTCTTCGTCAATTTGGATACTAGTGATTTTGGCGGGACTTAAAGCGCGCGAAATGAAGAGGGAAGGATTGGTGGTGTAGTTGATGACGTCGATATTTTCGTTGCGCAATTCACGAACAATACCGTGAATACGCGAACCTTTCATACCTACGCATGCACCAACCGGATCGATGCGGTCGTCGTAGGATTCAACAGCGATTTTTGCACGTTGACCAGGCTCGCGCACAATGCGACGGATGGTGATCAAACCATCGTAAACTTCCGGCACTTCGGCTTCGATGAGTCTTTGAAGGAAAATTTCCGAGGTGCGCGACAGGATGATCTGAGGCGTATTGTTTCTCATTTCCACTTTTAAAACAACGGCCCTGATGGTTTCGCCTTTTCTGTAAAAATCGCTGGGGATCTGTTCCGATTTGGGCAGCATCAGTTCGATGCCTTCGTCGTCGAGCACCATGATCTCGCGCCTCCAAATCTGATACACTTCACCAATGATGATCTCGCCGACTTTGTCTTTATATTTTTGATAGACGTTGTCTTTCTCGTATTCCATTACTTTCGACACCAAAGCCTGCCGGATATTCAGGATTTCGCGGCGTCTGAAAGCAGCAATGCTGATCGATTCCGACACTTCTTCGCCTACTTCGAAATCCGGCTCAATTTTGATGGCGTCGGAGAGTGCAATCTGGCGCGCAGCATCTTCCACCTCGCCATCCTCAACAATAATGCGGTTGTGAATAATTTCAAGGTCACCCTTGTCCACGTTTACAATGATGTCGAAGTTTTCATCGGTGCCGTATTTTTTAATGATTACCGAACGAAATACGTCCTCAATGATGCGCATCAGGCGTTCGCGGTCGATATTCTTGAACTCCTTAAATTCTGAAAAGCTTTCTACAAGGTTGATGCTGTCCATGGATGGCAATGGTTAATTATTGGAAACTGATTTGTATTTTGGCTTCTTTGATTATTTCAAATGCGAAGTTTTGCTCGGGAGCTTGCTCGGTTTGCTTGAGCTTGTTGCGTTTTTTTGTGATGGTGGGGGCGATGGTAATATCTTGCTCATCGACAGACTTAATAATACCGGTAGTTTCGGTGCCATCAGTAAGCGTAAGTTTTACTGTGCGGTTGATGTTTTTGCGATATTGCCTCTTCAAGGTCAGCGGATGATCGACGCCGGCCGAGGAAACCCTTAACTCAAAATCGTTTTGCTCGCGGTCGAGTTTGCTTTCCAGCATACGGCTCACCTGAGCGCAATGTTCAATAGTAAGCTGGCTGTCGGCGTCGAGAAACACCATGATCACGTCATCGCTCTTTACGACAACATCAACGACAAAACGGTCGCTTCCTTCGAGAAATTCCGTTACCCAGTTTTTAATCTTTTGCTTATCAATCATTTTGATGTCAATTAAAAAGGGGACCTTGGTCCCCCTCTGTATTTTCAACCTCCGCAAAAATCGCTGCAAAATTACAACAATTTACGCATTGATTGTCCATTCCGGGCGATTTTGTTGACTTTAAAAGTAGTGGTCAACAAAAAAACCTGATACCGGAGGTAGCAGGTTTCACCTTTTGTTGTCCGACCAGGATTCGAACCTAGACAAGCAGAACCAAAATCTGCGGTGCTACCGTTACACCATCGGACAATTTGTTTGCTTTCGGCCCTGAAAGGCTACCCCGAAAGCGAGTGCAAAAATAATCTTTTTTAACACATTCCGGCAAAAATGTTCCGGTATAATTTTTTTAATCGAGATAACGATCACGAAATGAGCTATATAACACTCATTTACTGTGTGGTTATTTAAATTCTTCCTGTAGATATTTCCTTGAGATGCCCTATCCAGACAACCCATGTAGAGTAAAGATTGGGAAGAATTTGGCTTTCATTATTTGTCCTGCAGCTTATATGGAATTTGTTGGAACGCTGCATTACATAATTTGGGTATTTTTGTGGGCCTTCCGCTGACATACGGGGGCTCAAAACCATTCGTGCAACAACAACACGTAATAATGAATTTCAAAAAGCTTAACGACCTCACAGGGTGGATTGTTTTTGGTATCGCCACGCTGGTGTATTTTCTGACGCTTGAACCCACCGCCAGCTGGTGGGATTGTGGCGAGTATATAGCCACTGCCTATAAACTTCAGGTTGGTCACCCTCCCGGAGCCCCGCTGTTCCAGATGATCGGGCGCTTTTTCAGCCTGTTTGCATTTGGCAATGTTACCCAGGTGGCACTGATGATTAATATCATGTCGGCCATTTCGAGCAGCCTGACGATTTTATTTTTGTTTTGGTCGATAACCTTGCTTGCCCGCAAAGTGATCATGGATGGTGTCAGGGAAGAGGATACCACC
>DAIOUP010000432.1:0-2402 GCA_036759465.1 Bacteroidales bacterium | reverse complement strand
GTCTGATACAGAGCATTAAACCAAACAATTTTGGCGTAATTATCCGCACCGTTGCCGAAAACAAAAAGGTGGCCGAGCTCGATGCCGACCTTCGTCAGCTCATCGAGAAGTGGGAAAAAGTGACGGCAAAGCTCAACGGAGCCAAGGCTCCCATGAAACTGCTCAGCGAGCTCGATCGCACTTCGGCCATTTTGCGCGACCTGCTCAACGAATCGTTCAACAATGTGCATGTGAACGAGCCGGGTCTGTTCGACGAAGTACGCAGCTTCATTCAAACCATCGCACCGCAGAAAGCCGATATCGTTAAGCTTTACAAAGGCAAAGCGCCAATCTTTGAGCATTTCGGCGTCGACAAGCAAATCAAAGGTCTTTTCGGAAGAACAGTAACCATCCGCAGCGGTGTTTACCTTATTATAGAGCACACCGAAGCCATGCACGTGATCGACGTAAACAGCGGTCATCGCGTGAACAAAGAGAATAGCCAGGAAGAAAACGCCCTGGAAGTAAACCTGGAAGCCGCCGCCGAGATAGCCCGTCAGCTCAGGCTGCGCGACATGGGTGGCATCATTGTGGTCGATTTCATCGATATGCACGACAGCAAACATAAGCGCGACCTCTTTCAACGCCTGAAGGAGGAAATGAGCAAAGACCACGCAAAACACACCATACTCCCTCCAAGTAAGTTCGGCCTGGTACAAATCACCCGACAGAGGGTGAGGCCCGAAATGAATGTGGAAATACTCGAAAAGTGCCCCGCCTGCGAGGGAACAGGAAAGATAAAACCCAGCATACTCTTCATCGACGAAATCGAGAGCAACCTGAAATACCTGCTGCTCGAACAGAACGAAAAAAACATTACCCTGGTTGTCCACCCATACCTGCACGCCTACCTGACAAGGGGATTCTGGCCATTGCACTGGAAATGGATGCTAAAATACAAACGCGTATTCAAAATCAGGGCCAACAAAAGTTTTCATATGCTGGAATATAAGTTTCTGAATCGCAACAACAGCGAGCTGAGCACATAAACTCAAAGCCAAAGCCCTGTTGCAAGGGCTTTGGCGCATTTTGGCAATTGCCTATTTTTGCAAACATGGAAATCGTACTTAGTGGAATACGCCCTACAGGCAACCTGCATCTGGGGAACTACTTCGGTGCCGTGCGCAATTTTGTACGCATGCAGGAGCAAAATCAATGCTTCTTTTTTATTGCCGACTATCACTCACTGACTACCCATCCCAAACCTACCGACCTTCACGGCAATGTGAAACAGGTGCTGGCCGAATACCTCGCCGCGGGTCTCGACCCTGAAAAATCGACCCTCTATGTGCAGAGCGACCTGCCCGAAGTGGCCGAACTTTACCTGATTCTCAATATGAATGCCTATGTAGGAGAATTGGAAAGGGTGACCACCTTTAAGGAAAAAGTGCGCAAGCAGCCCGACAATGTGAACGCCGGCTTGCTCACCTACCCCTCGCTGATGGCCGCAGACATCCTTATCCATAAGGCGCAAAAGGTTCCTGTAGGTAAAGATCAGGAACAACACCTCGAAATGACCCGCACCTTTGCCCGCAGGTTCAACAGGATGTATCAGGAAGACTTCTTCCCCATCCCTCAGGCTTATAACTTTGGAGCCGAGCTGGTGAAAATACCCGGACTTGACGGCAGCGGAAAAATGGGCAAATCGGAAGGCGAAGGCAATGCAATCTTCCTGATCGACGACCCCAAAACCATCAGGAAAAAAGTGATGCGCGCCGTGACTGATACCGGGCCAACCGAAATGAATCAGCCCAAAACAGACGGCGTTGAAAACCTGTTTACCCTGCTTAGAGTGGTATCGACCCCTGATGTGGTTGAGCATTTTGAAGTGCAGTATAACAATTGCACCATACGCTATGGCGACCTTAAAAAGCAGCTCGCTGAAGACATTATCGCCTTTACCGAACCCATCAGGCAACGTATTTTGGAGATTTCGTCCGACGACAGCTATATTAGCCGTGTAGCCCGCATGGGTGCCGAGAAGGCACGCGAAAGCGGAGCGGCGACCGTCAGAGAAGTGCGCGAAATCATCGGATTCAGACATTTCTGAGCTATGAGCGGTGTAGAATCATTCTTCCATAAATTAATAACCTTATTGCTGAAACTTTCAGTAATAGCCTATTTGTTTGCAACCATCTTCCCTTTTATCTCCGATCCGGGGTTCGAAAGCACTTTCGGTGTTTGGTCGGTCCGGTGGCTGCTCATCATACTTCTTGGTGCCATAACGCTTGGCGTATTTGTAATCAATCGTTCGAATTTTTATCAGTACGGATTTTTGCTCGTTGCAATAGCTGCTGTTTATCAGCTATTTAACGTACTACTGACACCGGATGTAATAGTAGAGATATTGCTACACTTTTATG
>DAIOUP010000431.1:0-2405 GCA_036759465.1 Bacteroidales bacterium | reverse complement strand
GTTTATGTGTATCCCGTGGTGGACGAAAACATCGAAATCGTCATCAATCCGGCCGACATCAGCTGGGACACTTTCCGGTCCAGCGGCCCCGGCGGACAAAATGTGAACAAAGTAGAAACTGCTGTGCGGCTCAAACATGCGCCTACAGGCATTGTCATCGAATGTCAGGTAACCCGCTCGCAGCTGCAGAATCGCGAAAAAGCCATGCAGATGCTCAAATCGCAGCTTTACGAACTGGAACTGCGTAAAAAGCAGGAAGCCAGAGACAAAATAGAAAGCGGCAAGAAGAAAATCGAGTGGGGATCGCAAATTCGTTCCTATGTACTTCATCCATACAAGCTTATCAAAGACGTGAGAACAGGTTTCGAAACCTCCAATGTTCAGGCCGTTCTGGATGGCGAACTGGAAGATTTTATAAAGTCATATTTGATGGAATTTGGCGGAACACAGAACGAAAACTAATCTAATGGTAACGATTTACCACAATCCGCGCTGTAAAAAATCGCGCGAAGGACTGGAAGCATTGAAACAGTATGTGTCAGAATATGAAGTAGTTGAATACTTAAAGACTCCTCTGTCAGCCAACGACCTGCATCGCCTTTCGGCCAAGCTGGAATTGCCTTTTGCGCTAATGGTGCGCAAACAGGAAGACTACTACAAGCAGCATATCAAAGGCAAACGGTTCAGCGAGGAAGAGTGGATTGAGGTATTGCTCGCACAGCCGCAACTTCTTCAGCGACCGATAGTCGAAACGACAGATAAAGCTACAATTGCCATCCCGCCTGAAAATATTTTATCAATTTTGTAAAAACTCAATAAGATGCACACCGACAACCATTTTGAGCAGCTTCCGGTATGGAAACAAACCATGGATTTTGTGCGGCTGATTTATGCTGCCACCAACACTTTTCCTGCTGAAGAGAAAGACGGACTGGGCCGCAGGCTCCGCAACAAAGCCATCGATCTGGCCGTGATGGTTTCGTCGGTGCCGCAATCGGGCATCAGTGCCGGCGCAGCGCGCAACCTCACCGATGCCGGCAATGCAGTGCGTGAGCTGGAGGCACTGCTGTACATCTGCACTCAACTTGGTTTCCTAAAGCCCTCCGAATACGATAAATATACGGAAGAAACCTCCTCTATCGGGCGTGAATTGCACCGAATGGCCAGCCGTATGTCGAAGAAAATCTCCTAAGCCCGACTAAAAGCAACAAAACATGAAATACCGCATCGAAAAAGACACCATGGGGCCTGTTGAGGTTCCCGCCGACAAGTATTGGGGCGCACAAACCGAGCGCTCGCGCAACAATTTTCGTATCGGGCCTGAAGGCAGCATGCCGCGCGAAATCATTTATGCCTTTGCTTATCTGAAAAAGGCCGCCGCCATCACCAATTACGAGCTGGGTGTGATGGCCGAAGACAAAAAAGATTTGATAGGAAAGGTTTGCGACGAAATTCTGGCCGGAATGCACGATGATCAGTTTCCGCTGGTTATCTGGCAAACCGGCTCGGGCACGCAAAGCAATATGAACGTCAATGAGGTGGTGGCCAACAGGGCTCATGTGCTGGCCGGCGGCAAGCTCGACGATGCCAAAAAAACCATCCATCCCAACGATGATGTAAACAAGTCTCAATCGTCGAACGACACTTTCCCGACAGCCATGCACATTGCAGCCTACAAGCTGATTGTGGAAGTGACCATTCCAGGCGTTGAAATGCTGCGCAACGCGCTGAACGAAAAGGCCGAAGCATTCAATAACATCGTCAAGATCGGACGCACACACCTGATGGATGCCACACCGCTGACCCTGGGACAAGAATTTTCGGGCTATGTGGCCCAGCTGGATTATGGGTTGTATGCCCTGCGCAACACCATGGACCACCTCAGCGAACTGGCATTGGGCGGTACTGCAGTAGGTACGGGCATCAATACCCCCGTGGGATACAGCGAAAAGGTTGCTCACCACATCGCTCAGCTTACAGGCCTTCCCTTTCGCACTGCACCCAACAAATTTGAAGCCCTTTCGGCCCACGATGCCATTGTTGAAACCCATGGCGCGCTTAAGCAGCTGGCCGTGAGCCTAATGCATATTGCCAACAATACCCGGTTGCTGGCTTCAGGCCCACGCTGCGGCATAGGCGAGATTATACTTCCGGCCAACGAACCCGGTTCGAGCATCATGCCGGGCAAGGTAAACCCCACGCAGAACGAATCGCTGAGCATGGTATGCGCACAGGTGATTGGCAACGATGCAGCCATTACGGTGGCCGGCACACATGGTCACTTCCAGCTCAATGTGTTCAAGCCGGTGATGATTGCCAACCTGTTGCAATCGGCACGTTTGCTGGGCGAGGCCTGTGTAAGCTTTACAGAGCATGCCGCCATAGGCATCGAAGCCAACATTGCC
>DAIOUP010000430.1:0-2417 GCA_036759465.1 Bacteroidales bacterium | reverse complement strand
GATAACGGCCATCGAATGGGCCAGAACGAATAAGGTTCCAATCTTTGGTGTTTGCCTGGGTATGCAATGCGCTGTAATAGAGTTTGGACGAAATGTTCTCGGCCTGAGGGATGCCCATTCAACCGAAATGAATCCGCGCACCCCGCATCCTGTGATTGACATTATGAGCAACCAGAAAACGGTGAAAAATCTTGGCGGGACCATGCGCCTGGGAGCCTATCCCTGCAAGCTCGACCCTGACTCAATGATTTACGGTGTTTATAAAGAAACGATGATCTCGGAGCGACACCGTCATCGTTACGAATTCAACAACGATTACCGCAAAGCCTACAACAAGGCAGGAATGCGCACGGTTGGCATTTATCCGAACGAAAACCTCGTGGAAATCGTAGAACTGGAGAACCACCCGTGGTTTGTTGGGGTTCAGTTTCACCCCGAATACAAGAGCACAGTAGCCCGACCTCACCCGCTATTCGTTGGTTTTGTGGAAGCAGTAAAAAATTATCTTTCAGCGAAGGATTAATTGGATTGTCGAACCCCGCCATGCTGGCAGGCTTAGGCATTTTGTCTATTTTTGCAGCCTTAAATTTCATTAGATGAACAGAGACTCCCTGATAGGGTTTATCCTTATTGCAGTCATCCTTATTGGATATTCAATCTGGATGACGCCCTCAAAAGAAGAACTTGAACGTAGGCAATATAAGCTCGACTCCATAGCTCAGGTTAAACGTCAGCAGCAGCTTCAGCTCGATTCGCTGAAGATGCTATCTGAACAACAACAGGCTGAGCCGGTGGTTGTTGCCGACAAAATCGATGATACGGCGGTAGTTTTCAGACAACTCAGCGATCGTTTTGGTTCGTTCGCAGCAGCAGCAATCGGACAAGATCAATCCACCGTTGTAACCACCGATGAGCTGACCCTTTTCTTCTCGACCAAGGGTGGGTTCTTCCGGCAGGCCGGTCTCAACAAATACAAAACCTGGGATGCCCAACCACTGCACTTGTTCGACACACTCCACAACAAATTCGACATCTCATTTTTCTCGCGCAATCGCATTATCAATACTGCCGGACTCTATTTCGAACCATACCTGAATGGCAATCCTGTCAGCCCGGGTCAAAGCATCAGAATAGCCGACAGCGCTACCTTTTCGATGCGATTGTATGCCAGCGATGAATCAGGAAATAGGATTGATAATCAGTATATAGAGTATCAATATCGCATTCGCAACGGAGAGTACATGCTCAAATTCGATGTTGTGACCAAGGGCATGAAGGATGTCATTGCACAGAATACTTCGTTTTTGAACTTCGACTGGCAGGCCGACCTTTTGCAGCAGGAGCGGTCGGTGGACCAGTTCAACGGCTCTACCATATATTTCAAACATCACAACGACGAAGTTGATTATCTGAGCGAAAACAAAGCCGACGAAAAGGTGATCAAGACCCGCGTGAAATGGGTTTCGTTCAAGCAAAGGTTTTTCAGCGCCAGCCTCATTGCTGACGATGCCTTCGATAATGCCCTTTTGAAGGTGAATACTAAAGAAAGCCACCTCAATCCGCGCTATTTGCGAAGCGTGGAGGCGGCCATGGATGTGCCCTACAACCCAACAACCGATCAGGTCATAGGCTTTTCGATGTATATCGGTCCTAACAGCTTCAGCGAGATGCGGGCCTACAAGCTCGATCTCGAACGTCAGATTCCGCTTGGATGGGGCTTTTTCCTGCTTGGTTGGATTAATATGTATGTTGTAATCCCAATCTTCAACTGGCTTGGCAGCTATGGTTGGAACTATGGCATCGTGATTTTGATCCTGACCCTGATAATCAAAATAATACTGTTCCCTATCGCCTATAAAACCTATCTGTCGTCGGCCCGCATGAGGGTGCTGAAGCCCGAAATTGATGAAATTTCAGCTAAGTTTCCGAAGCAGGAAGATGCCATGAAGAAACAACAGGCAATTATGGAGCTGTATAAGAAAGCGGGGGTAAACCCCATGGCCGGATGTGTGCCCATGCTCCTGCAATTGCCCATTCTGATTGCCATGTTCAGATTCTTCCCGGCCAGCATCGAATTGCGTCAGCAGGCCTTCCTCTGGGCGCACGACCTTTCGAGCTACGACAGTATTCTCGATCTGTCGTTCAATATTCCATTCTATGGCTCGCACGTTAGTTTGTTTACCCTGTTAATGACGGCCAGCACCATTATTTATACTTATCTGAACAACCAGATGATGGGTGCTCAAAGCAACCAGCTTCCCGGTATGAAGACTATGATGTATATCATGCCGATTATGTTTTTAGGCTTGTTCAACAATTATGCTTCTGGTCTGAGCTATTACTACCTGCTGGCTAACCTCATCACCTTTGCCCAGATGTACATCTTCAGAATCTCGATCAATGAAGAAAAGTTGCAC
>DAIOUP010000429.1:0-2431 GCA_036759465.1 Bacteroidales bacterium | reverse complement strand
TCATGCGGTCGAGCAGGTCCGAATGCAGGTCTTCGTCGGCAAGAAAAGGATTCATCACCTGCATGATAAATTGTACTACATCAACACCCACGTAATCAATTAGCTGGAAAATGCCCATTGGCCGAACCAGATAATCCTGACTGATTTTGTTGATGATGTAAATGGCCTGTGGCAGAGGCATTTCTTTGGCAAGCCCAAGCGCAGTATTGATGCCAAACAGGGCATCGCGCATAAAGTGGCCGTTGCCGATAAATCCGGCAAAATCGTTGCTGGGCACCACCACTTTTTTCAGGGCTTTGGCATAATCGAGGGCAAATTGTCTTGTTTCGGGCAGGGTATTGGGGGTAACGATCAACTCCACAAGTCTTTGCACTGCCGGTGGATTATAAAAATGGAACCCGAGTACGCGACCTTTCAGTCCGGCACCTTCCTCAATCAGATGAATCGGCACGCTGGAGGTATTTGTGAAATACCAGGCCTGGTTCGGGTTGTTGCGATCAATTTGACTTAAAATTTTAATCTTAAGATCCTTATTTTCGCTTACAGCTTCAAAAATGAGGTTGGAGCGGTACGCAACTTCCATAGCGGTGGTGGGGCGCACAATGCGAAGCACATCCTGAATGTATTGCTCAATGATTTCGCCATTTTCGATGAGGTCCGTGCGATCGGAATACATCTGCCTGAGCCAGACGGCTTTCTTTTCGGCCGCCTTGAGCACCTGAGCGCGGAGGTAATCCATCAAACCGGCCAAACCATCGTCGCTCAAATCAATGGCGTTGAGCACAAAGCGCTTGCCTTTGTTTTCCGGTTTCAGGCTCAGGTCGGCCATCTCAACGGCAGTGAGTAGCAATATGCCACTGCCCATTTTGCCGGCGGCACCCAGCACCGAAACGTGTTGTAAACGTTCGTCGTAGGTCATATCCTGTTGTTTTTCGGGTTTGTCAATTCATTTTGCCGGCCACTCCGGTTTGCGTTTTTCCAGAAAAGCTTTCATGCCTTCCTCTCCCTGCGAGCCCGGTCCGAAGAGCGAGCCAAAGTGCCTGGCTTCGAGTTCAGAGCCTTCTTCCATGCTCATTGTCAATCCTTTACGGACGAGCATCTTAACTTTGCTCACTGCAAGCGGTCCTTTGGTGGCAATCAGATTGGCAATCCTGAGTGCTTCATCCATCAGTTGCTCGGGAGCCACAACTTTTTGTACCAGTTTAAGCCGGAGCGCTTCGGCTGCGTCGATCATTTCGCCTGTTGTAAGCAAAAGGAGTGCGTCGGCCAGACCGATCAAACGTGGCAAACGCTGTGTGCCTGCATAACCCGGCGTCAGTCCAAGATTGACTTCAGGCTGTCCGAATTTTGCTTTCTCGGAAGCAATGCGAAAGTCGCAGGCCATGGCCAGCTCAAGACCTCCGCCCAATGCGAAGCCATTGATGGCAGCAATTACCGGATATGGCAATTCCTCGAAGGTGGCAAACACCGCCTGACCGCGTTTACCAAAAGCTTCGCCCTCTGTGGTGCTCATATGAACCATTTCGGCTATATCGGCGCCGGCAACAAATGCCTTGCCTTCGCCGGTGAGAATCAGGGCACGGATGCCCGGGCCTTTGGCTTCGTTTTCGAGTAAATGCTCCATTTCTCCGAAAAACCTGCTGTTCAAAGCATTAAGTGCAGCAGGACGCGAAATGGTCACCATCAGTACGCCCTCGTTAAGCGCCGGTTTTAAAATCTGATATTCCATAATGATTCGTCATTGGTCAAAAATAGCCATTTTTTCGAACCGCCTGCAATCGTTTACGGAGTATTAACATATAAGCATTTTAACCAAAAACCTGACTGATATGCCCGAAGCCTGACCGAAATAATCGGGCATTCGTAAAAATTATATTTTTGTTCCCATGAAATCTCTGCGCCGGACGAATTTTTTATCGCTGCTACTTGCCTTACTCGTTTTGGCAGGCTACTCCGGCATTGGATTTAGCGAACATATTTGTTACTCACACCATCAACGGATCGTAAGCCTTGCATTGGAATCGGAAGGCTGCAACCACGACCTGGAAGAAACCTGCTGCCACGAGCATGAAGCTGTTTCGTGCGATTCCGGTGAGGCATGCTGCGTGGAAGGAACTGCGCCTGATTCGCAACATCCTGTATTTCAGGAGGTATGTTGTGTCGATAATTATCACCTCAACAGCATCCCCGACAAAGTATTGCTCGTCAGCCAGTTGCTTAGAATCCTTCAAATTGTCGATCTTTTTGTTGATCAACAAAAAGCTTATTACGACAGTCCGGTTATAAAAACCGAAGTCGTTAAATTAAACTTCGAATCGCCACCCAATCCTGCGCGAAGAAAGCTTCTCCTTTTTCACCAATTGCGTTTAGATCCTGATCTGGCCTGAAACCTAAAGCTCTTCGAGACCTAAGGTTTATTATTCATTTAAGA
>DAIOUP010000428.1:0-2435 GCA_036759465.1 Bacteroidales bacterium | reverse complement strand
GCTGTTTCCGGTGCGCTGGAAGGGCAGGGCAGCGAGTAGATAGAGAAAGGGCTGGAAATCAGCACTCAGCCAACCCCAGCCCTAAAATTTCTATTCACCACTCACCACTCACCATTCACCATTCACCTATTTCAGGCCACTCCTTACAAGGAAATGATCGGTGGAGGGTTCGTGTCCGCGGAAACGTTTATAAGCATCCATACCTTCCCATTTGCCGTTGCCAGCCAGGATGTATTTTCGGAAGTTTTCGGCCAGATCTTTGTTAAACAAATCGCCTGATTCCTTAAATGCCATAAACGCATCGGCATCAAGCACGCCGGCCCAGCGATACACATAATAGCCAGCGGCATAGCCGGTGCTATGGATATGGCCGAAATTGGTCGTGCGATAGCGGGGCACAATCTGCTCGATAAGGCCTATCCGGTCCAGTGTGGCTTTTTCAAAAGCGTTGACGTCGGTATTTGCATCAACCGGTTTTGTGTGCCAGTCCATATCGAGGATAGAGGCGGCTACATATTCGGCATTTTCAAAGCCCTGATTGAAGGTGGAGGCTTTGGTCAGTTTATCAATAAGATTTTGCGGAATAGGCTCGCCGGTTTGGTAGTGGAAAGCATACATTTTCATGAATTCGGGGTCGGCGGCCCAGTTTTCAAGTATTTGCGAGGGGAGTTCCACAAAGTCGCGGGGCACCGAGCGGCTGGTACGATTATATTGTCCATCGGCAAAGAGGTTGTGCAGGGCATGACCGAATTCGTGGAAATAGGTGCGCATTTCGTCGATGCTTAGCAGGGCCGGCTGGTCGCCTACCGGCCGGGTGAAGTTCATCACAATGGTTACCACAGGGCTGATCTTGTTACCGTTGTCGTCGTAGCCTGCATTACGATAGGTGCCGCACCAGGCCCCGCTGCGTTTCGATGGGCGCGGATGAGGGTCGATGTAGAGCACACCCTGATGGCTTCCGTCGCGATTGAGTACCTCGTAAGCTTCTACTTCGGGGTGATAAACAGGTAGATCGGTACGTTTTACGAACATAAGGCCAAAGAGTTTTTCGGCCAGCAGGAAATTACCTTTTTTCACCTTTTCGATAGGGAAATAGGGGCGCAGCTCATCCTCGTTGAGATCATATTTTTCTTTTCTCACCTTTTCGGCATAATACCACCAGTCCCAAGATGCCAGCGTAAAATTGCCGCCTTCACGCTTGATGATGGCCTGCATATCGTCGCGCTCGGCCTTTGCCCGTGCAATGGATGGTTCCCATATTTTATAGAGAAAATCGTAAACATTGTCGGGCGTTTGGGCCATTTGGTCCGAAATGAAATATTCGGCGTAGTTGTCGTAGCCCAGCATATTGGCCATTTGCTTTCTCAGTTGCATGAGCTCGATAAATGGGGCCTTGTTGTCGTGCTGGTTGTCGTTGTCGCCGCGATTTATGTAGGCCATATAGAGCTTTTCCCTGAGGTCGCGCCTTTCGGAGAATTGCAGGAAGGGTATCCAGCTGGGTTTGGCCAGGGTGAAAACCCATTTGCCTTCCATGCCCTGCTGGCGGGCTTCGGCTGCAGCGGCGGAGCGAACATCACTGGGCAGACCCACCAGATCGGCTTCGTTATCAATAACAAGTTTGAAGGCGTTGTTTTCGGCCAGCAGGTTTTCGCCAAGGCGAAGCGAAAGCAGCGACATCTGCTGGTTAAGTTTTTTCAGCACTTCGCGTTGCTCTTCGGGCAGTGCGGCACCATTGCGTGCAAAGTCGTCATACATCTTTTCGACCAATCGCATCTGTTCAAGGTTGAGACCAAGCTGGTTGCGCTGCTCGTAAACAGCCTTGATACGCTCGAACAAAGGCTGATTGAAGCGAATTTCGTTGTAATGTGCCGTGAGCATGGGGGTAACCGTACGGGCGATCTCCTGAAGCCTGGGATTGGTATTGGCTCCGCGCAATCCGCCAAAGATGGCGCCGATCTGGTTGAGCTGGCGTCCGGACCTGTCATAAGCCAGTATGGTATTGTTGAAGTCGGCTTTTGCCTTGTTGTTTACTATAGCATCAATCTCGGCCTTGTGCAGCTTTATAGCGGCTTCGTAGGCCGGAAGGTAGTGCTCGTTGTCAATCTTGTCGAAGGGCGGTACACCAAAGGGTGTATCAAATGTGGTGAGCAAGGGATTAACCGGTGCGGCGGCTACGGGCACCGTGGCCTTTTTACCGCGCTTTTGCGTTTGTCCGTAGTTTGGAACCATAATGCAAAGAAGCAGGAAAAATGTGATGGTTTTTTTCATCTCGTTTTATTTTATCAGTTCAAAATTTTCAATCCGTAAAAATATAGTTAAGTTCTAATTGCCAATCAACCTGACAGTTATGGTGTGCTTAAAAAAAGTTAACGGGTGTGGGGGATGCTTGTTGTTGGTTACGGGTTGTTTAGTTTGCTGTTTAGGGTTTGACGTGC
>DAIOUP010000427.1:0-2437 GCA_036759465.1 Bacteroidales bacterium | reverse complement strand
GTCGGGGCTGTGGCTGAAGCTGTAGGATGGGGTCTGTCGCAGGTTGACCGTGGTGCCGGTGAGCAGGTCTTCGAGCAAAAGCTGGATATTGTTGTCGAGAGTTTCGATGCCTTCGAAGCTGAGGCTTACCTGACCACTGGCCTGCATCTTAAAGCTAACAGGAATACTAATGGGCAGGGCATCGGGCGGGATGTTGTTGATGGCCACCTCTTTGCCTTCGACAAGGAAAGATAGCTGTGGCACGGAGTTGGCTCCAGAGAGCTTATCCACGTCATAATTATCATATCCCGCCAAACTTTGTGGTCTCAGGCGAAGGGCTATTTCGTCCTGCCTGCCATTGGCAGCACTAAGCATGCGAAGCACATTGGCAATGTTGTTGCCCGACTTCCAGAAAGGCTGGCTGTTGTGCACGCGCACAAAATTGCTAATGTATAGCGATGGGCTGCTGCCAGTGCTTTTCATGAAGAAGGCCTGACCAACCGGAATATAAGGCGTTCCACCGTTCACACCAACGCCATCGCTGTAGGAGGCATAGTTTGTGCCAGCGGGATTCCATATCCAGATGGCACCTTGGAGATTGCTTGGCCAAAAATCCTCATCACCGATGTAGATAGCAGAAGGATAAGGGTTTGGTAGCAATACAAATTGGTTGGCAGCGGTAAGGGGCGGGTTGTAGGTAATGTTGCCGTTGTTGAGTTGACCATTAAAAGTATAGGTGGTGCTGGTGTTAGGGTAGAAAATCATATAGCCTTGCGTATTGGCCAGAGGCGTGCTGGTCGATCCGCCCAGACTCTGCCACTGTTGTGTGCTGGTGTTGAATTGGTAGAGATATGAACCCAGAAACTGTGCGGCTGTAACCCCGGCGTTCAGAGGCACCGAAACCAGATGATAATGCATCGAGCTTAGATTGGTATTGCCTGTAATATATCGTTCGATGGTCGCAGGAACATTGTTGGTATTATGCACAAGCGATGCTGTTCCTGTAGCGTCGGATTTCAGGGTTAGGGTGCCGTTGTTGGTGAGGGTGCCCGTGACGGTGAGCGTGCCATTTGAGGGAATACTTACAGAACCTCCCGATGCGATCGTCATGTGCTGAACGTCGTTGTGGGGCATGACCAATGCGTTTGTGCCACTTGTGGGGTTCACCGTGTTTACGCTGCCCCAGATGCCATTATCGACGGATGTGTGATAAATCAGGCTGCCATCACTCAGTTTGCGATACTCGATCCGCTTGATGCCGTTGGCATTCACATTGGGAATGATGGCTCCCCAACGGCCACTTTGACCTTCAACATTGTTTTGATAGAAACCAACATAAGTTGTCCCACCAGTAGTTCCATCACTTTCTATCAGGGTTGCAGTAATGGGCCGGCCCGTTCCGGATGTGTTATCGTAGAGGACTACAAAGTTCTTGTCGCTGGCATAGGAACTGCCATATATACCTGTACCGCCTGTTGCCGTACTCGAGGTGCTAAAATTTACAACAGTAATTGGATTCGTTGCAGTAAGTCTCAAACTTACAGATGTTCCGTTATTACCGTCATTGAGCATAATCCTGGGGTAAATAGAGTTCCCGGATGCGAATCTGGTATTACCGGTAGGCTCGGTTACAAACCAACCTGTGAAAGCACCATTCCCATCTGTTGTAAATTCACCATAACTACCCTCAGTCGATAGGTTTGCACTGGTAGCTCTTACGAAATTGCCGGTGTTTTTAACGAAGATCATATTGCCTGCACCATTGTCTGTAGCGGCATCGGAAGAAGTAACAACTTGATTAAAATAACGGTAAGTGCTGTTTGGATTCAGGTTGTTTATTGTTGCCCGATATGCGAAAGGAACTCTGCTGTTGTTGGTTCCGCTCAATCCTTGAATGTACTGTGGCAGGATTACTTCTGTAAGGGACGGCACTCCTAAAGTCGCAGCACTTGCCTCCGGAACACTGCCATCGGTTTTGTAATTGATGTTTGAGCCACTTCCGTTGTAAGGCCAAATCTTAAAATAATAGGTGGTTCCTGATGTCAAACCGGTAAAAGTGTGCGTTTGAATTCCGGCCAGCACATTCTTCACCAGCGTGCCATCCGATTCAGCGGTGCCGTCAACCGGTGCGGTAATGCTGCCATAACCTGTAGCGCTGCCTTTAATGAGATATGCCTCGGCTGCAGGTGATGCATCAGTCCAGTTGAGGGTAATGGTGGTAGTGGTAGGCTGGGTTTGCGAAGCAGTGAATCCGGTAGCATGATTGCTGGGTTCCGGCGTCTGAACAGTGAGAATACCGCTAACGTAGCTCGTACCATTCCAAAAACCTCCACCGCCTGTACTGAAACCACCGTATTGATAGTCAGCCGATCCCAGCTTAAATCGGCTTGCGTAATAATAAGTGCCGGGCGAACTGATCACCGCACCGAGGTCAAGTCTGTATTCGTCATTGTTACCC
>DAIOUP010000426.1:0-2456 GCA_036759465.1 Bacteroidales bacterium | reverse complement strand
AGTTGATTCCGCTGCCGGCCATGATGTGGATGTGGTCGCCGTATTGGTTTTGCCATCTGGCGATTTGTGTTGCGCCATTCGTTGCGTAAATAGCCCCGCCCGAGGTGAGCAGCCGGTTGATGCCCAGCCTGATAAGGGTTTCGATGGCCGCTTCAGGCTGGGTACAAACGTCTATGGCCCTGTGGAAGGTAACCGACATTTCGCCCGCAGCATCCTTCAGTGCCTCAATAGTTTCGGAGTCGAGGGTGCCATCATACTTCAGGGCACCCATTACCACACCGTCGAAGCCCAACTGTCGGACCAGTTCGATGTCGTGCAACATGATTTCGCATTCGGTCTTGTCGTAAACGTAATTGCCCCGCCTGGGACGGATAAGCACGTGCACAGGGATGTTGAGCTTTTCGGCAGCCAGTTTTAGGGTGCCAAAGGATGGAGTCAACCCGCCCGATTCGAGGTTCTCGCAAAGTTCTATGCGGTGCGCGCCATGCTGTTGGGCAACCAGGGCATTTTTCAGGCCAACGGCACAAATTTCAAGGGTGTACATCAGTGGCAATCCGGTGTTTGCAAGGCGAAGTTAAGGTTTTAAAACATTGTTGCTGAAACACTCGTTCCTGACAAGAACCGAGGTAATGTGGTGAGAAGATTTTATTGACCTGCACTGATTAACTTTGCGGTCTAATTCAGATCAGTGATTTATCCCGATTCGTTTGAAGAAAAATCAGGCTTTCTGATCATCAGAAAGATGTTGCGTGGCTTTTGCGTGAGCCAGATGGGCCTCGAGCTGGCCGATGAGCTTGGCTTCATGACCGGTCTTGAAGAAATTCAAATTCAGCTCGATCGCGTTGCCGAACTCAATAGGTTGATGCAGACTGGAATGCCTTTTTCAGTGAAGGATTACCTCGACGTTCGTTCCGAGCTTCATCGCCTGCGTCCTGAAGGCACAGTTATTGAACAGGATGCCATGTTTGCTTTGCGCCTCGGACTATTACAGGCCAGAGAAGCTTTGCGGTTTTTATCATCGGAAGCTGCTTCGGCTTATCCTGCCTTGACTAATCTGGCAGCAGGATTAAACATCAATACGAAAGTAGTTTCCGAGCTTAGCCGTTTGATGGACGATCGGGGCGAAATACCTGATAATGCCTCACCCGTCCTGGCCGAAATAAGGGCCGACATCCGACGCAAGCAGGGAACAATGGAGCGCAAAATCCGGCAAATGCTGGGCGAAGCCAAGCAGGCAGGATATACCGACAGCGATGCGGAGATTACCATCCGCAACGGCCGCATGGTGATTCCGGTAAAGGCCTCCGACAAACGCAAAATCAGGGGTTTTGTGCACGATGCCTCATCCACAGGACAAACTGTTTTCATTGAACCCGCAGAAATCTTCGATACTAACAACGAAATACGCGAGCTGGAATACGCCGAGCGCCGCGAGATACACCGAATTTTGTCAGCTTTCACCCAGCTGATGCGGCCCGAACTGCCCATGATGCACCAGATATGGCATTTTTTGGGCGAGCTCGATCTGGTTCATGCCAAAACCATGCTGCTTCTGCGCACTGGCGCCCAAATACCCCAACTCGTCAACAAGCCACTCATCAGGTGGAAAAGAGCTGTTCACCCACTATTGCAACTCAATCTTAAGGAGCAGGGCAGGGAAGCAGTGCCGCTCGATCTGGAACTTGATGAAAATCAACGCATATTGGTTATCTCAGGTCCCAATGCTGGTGGTAAGTCGGTTTGCCTAAAAACCACAGCACTCCTGCAATACATGTTGCAATGCGGATTGCCGGTTCCCATGCATCAGGACTCGGAGTGCGGCATTTTCGAGAAAATGTTCATCGATATTGGCGACGAGCAATCCCTCGAAAACGATTTGAGCACTTATAGCTCGCACCTCACACACATGAGAGCATTTCTGGATTATGCTGATGAACGCAGTCTGTTTCTCGTGGATGAGCTTGGCACAGGCACCGAACCACAGGCAGGAGGCGCAATTGCTGAGGCCGTGCTCAGTGCATTAAACCACAAGAAGGCCTTCGGATTGGTAACCACGCATTACGCCAATCTTAAATTGTTGGCCGACAAAGAAGAAGGCATGATAAACGGTGCCATGCTCTTTGATACCAGGCGAATGCAGCCGTTGTTTGTGTTACAGACAGGAAAACCTGGCAGTTCGTTTGCCTTTGAGATTGCACGGAAAATAGGCCTGCCCCACGATGTTGTAGCTCATGCCGGCGAGTTGACAGGGGTGTCGCAGCTTAATTTCGAACAGCAGCTACAGCAGCTCGAAGCCGACAAACTGGCGCTTGCACAGAAAGAAAGGGAGCTGCGAATGGCTGATGAGATGCTCAACGAGGTGATTACCAAATACAAACGTCTGCTACGTCAACTTGAAGATCGCAAAAAGGCCATGATCAGTGAGGCCGGACGCGAAGCGCGCAATTTAATTGATA
>DAIOUP010000425.1:0-2460 GCA_036759465.1 Bacteroidales bacterium | reverse complement strand
CCATATAGCCTGTTGTTTCCAATAGGCTCAGAAAGAAAAAGAGAATCAGGATATTTGGGAGAAACACAATGACGCCTCCAACCCCTCCGATCACCCCGTCGATAATCAGATCATGCACAATGCCTTCAGGCAGGATGTTGGCCAATAGATTTCCCAGGGCCGAAACGCCTATTTCAATCCACTCCATAGGATAACTGCCCAACCAGAATGTCGATTGGAATATGGCCCACATTACGAGCAGAAAAACCGGATAGCTCCAGAAGCGATGGGTAAGCAGGCGGTCAATTTCCCGACTTTTGTTGGTAGTTTGTTCGGTGGCCTGGCTGAAGGTTTCCTTCAGTGCTCCTTCAATAAAACCATATTTCGCATCGGTGATTACACTCTCGGGATCATCGTTGAAGATGCTCTCAATGCGTTTTTGTTCTGCTTTGGCAATGCTAAATATGTTGCCCGAATTTGCACATTTCGATACCCTTTCCCATTCGGCTGTGTCGCCTTCAAGCAGTTTGATTGCAATAAACCGGGGAGCAACACTGCGACTGATCAGCTCATTACCTTCGCGGCGAATGGCTTCCTGCAGGCGTGTAACTGCTGTTTCGATTTCCGGTCCGTAGTTGATATGAATGTGACGCGTGACCGGATCGCGGTCTTCGAAAACTTCGGCCACCTTTTCGAACAACTCCTCAATTCCCTTTCCTTTCGAGGCCACAGTGGGCACGATGGGTATCCCTGTCATGCGCGCAAGATGCTCGTAATCAAAATCGTGTCCCTTTTCTTTTAGTTCATCATACATATTCAGGGCCATCACAACCCTGATATCCATGTCGATGAGTTGGGTGGTCAGGTAGAGGTTACGTTCCAGATTGGAGGCGTCAATAACATTAATGACCACGTCGGGCACTTGATCCAGAATGAAATTACGGACAAAAAGTTCTTCCGGCGAATAACTTGTTATGCTGTATGTTCCGGGCAGGTCGGTCAGGTCGTAGCGATAGTTGTTGTGTTCGAAAGTAGCGGTCTTGGCATCCACCGTAACGCCGCTATAGTTGGCTACGCGTTCTCTGGAGTTGGAAGCGAAGTTGAAAAGGGTTGTTTTGCCAGAGTTGGGATTCCCGACAAGGGCCACATTGATCCTGCGCTGGCCCGAAAGCTTGTCGAGCGACAAAGCCCCTTCCAGCACTTTGACGCCATAAAAGGCCTGTCCGTTCTCGAATGGCAGATTATCAGGATGATATAGCTCAATCATGGCGGCTTCTGCGCGTCGCAACGAAACCTCGTAGCCCATGATGTTGTATTCCACGGGGTCCATCAATGGGGCGTGTTTTACTACGATAACCTGCTTGCCGGGAACAAAACCCATCTCCATAATGCGCCGGCGAAAGGCTCCTCGACCTTTAACCTTGGCAATGATGCCTTTTTCCCCCTCTTTCAGTTCCGACAGCAAAAGCATAGGCGCAGTAATTTGCATTGCAAAGAACCGTTCTTTAACATCAGTACCCAATACCCATATCTAGTGATTTATTTGGCCGTTTACTGAACAAAACAGGGCTGTTTTGAACCGAAATATTAGATTTGCCGTCAAACCTAAAATAAATAACCTCTTTGATGAAGAGAATATTATTATTGACAGTCCTTTTGGTGTCGGTCTTACGCGGAGAGGCCTGCACCAATTATCTTGTCAGTCGCGGAGCCTCGGTGGATGGCTCAACCATGATCACCTATGCCGCCGATTCGCATATTCGATACGGCGAACTGTATTTCAGTCCGGCCCGAACCTGGCCTGCCGGCAGCATGGTTACGATCTACGATCGTAGCACCGCCAAACCGCTGGGACAAATACCTCAGGTAAGCCAGACATATCAGACGGTTGGTTTTATCAACGAGCATCAGGTGGCTGTTGGTGAATCGACTTTTGGTGGGCGCGAGGAGCTTGTCGATACAACAGGGATAATGGATTATGCCTATCTGATGTTCCTGTCGCTTCAGCGGGCAACGACAGCCAGGGAAGCTATCAAGGTAATGGCAGATCTGGTTGCCAGACATGGCTATGCCAGTTCGGGCGAATCGTTTTCGATAGGCGATGCCAATGAGGTGTGGATTTTGGAGATGATTGGTAAGGGAACTGATATGAAAACTGACCGAAAAACTGGTCAGCGATACAACGCATCAAAAGGAGCTGTGTGGGTTGCCGTTCGCATTCCCGACGGTTATATCTCGGCACATGCCAACCACGCCCGCATAACCACAATCCCCAAAGTCGACGGAAAAAAGTTTATCACGGATAAGCATTGGGACAAGCTGATGCTGCCAGATGTAGAAGTCATTTATGCGCATGATGTGATTTCGTTTGCCAGAGCCAAGGGTTATTTCTCGGGTAAGGACGAAGAATTTAGCTTTAGCGATGTTTATGCTCCGCTGGATTTTGGCGCACAGCGTTTTTGCGAGTTGCGCGTCTGGGCC
>DAIOUP010000424.1:0-2475 GCA_036759465.1 Bacteroidales bacterium | reverse complement strand
GTTGCAAGCCCAGTCTTTGCAACCATTTGACAAACCTCGGTTCTTTCTGCTTTAGGTTGATATGCAAAACGGATGCCTTTTCTAAAATATTGAAAGTTTGAGATTTTAAGTATGTAAAAATTTCGTATGTTAAAATGCTTGACAAAATATACTAAATATGTATATTTGCAACATAAAAGTAACATAATGATTAAAAAGTCCAAATCTGAACAAGCGCTTCTGCAAACCGGAAGGGATCTGTTCTGGAAATATGGCTTCCGAAGGGTGAGTATAGATGAACTATGCAATAGGGCCGGGGTGAGCAAGATGACCTTTTACCGATACTTCGACGATAAGGCCGATCTGGCCAGGGCTGTTTTTAATGAGGAGGTGGACAAAGCCATGGAAGAGTTCCGCACGCTGATGACATCCGACCTCAGTGGTGCGGACAAGGTGAAAGGAATGCTGCAGTTGAAGGCGAAATCGGCAAAAAACATCAGTAAGGAATTCCTCACCGATTTCTATCAGCACAACGACTCCGGTCTGCGGGAGTTTATAGAAAAGCTTTCGTTGGAAAGTTGGAATCAGACGGTGGAACTGATGCTCGAAAATCAACGAAAAGGTGTTTTCAGGCAAGACCTAAACCTGCATTTTTTCCTCATTTTGAGCCAGAAATTCATGGATCTGGCCTTCGACGAGCAGTTGATTGCGGCAGCCGGCGGGCCTGAACAGCTGATTTTAGAATTGTCGAACCTACTGGCTTTTGGTATTTCCGGAAACACCTCTCCTGAGCAATGAAACGATTTAGTGCATTGATATTGTTATGTTTGGCGGCTGTAGGTATGCGAGCCCAGCATGGTTTTGAATCTCTGGGTCAGGCCTCGGCTTATTCAGTTGTATCGCCCTGGCAGGATAAAATACTGAACACAGGTCTACGTTTTTTACCGGGCCTGCGCTATCATGACGACAGGCGTAAATTTCGAACGGATGCCGAAGCCTCTGTGCATCTGTTTGCGCATGAGTCGGTTTTCCCGCTCGATGAGCAGCCAACGGCCGGACTTCAGCCCTACCGCTTTTGGGTGCGACTGGCCGACAGCACACGCTCGCTGCGCATCGGCTTGCAACAGATCAACTTCGGTTCGGCAACTATCCTGCGGCCGCTCATGTGGTTCGACCGGATGAATCCGCTTGATCCTCTGAGCCTGACCGAAGGAGTGTGGTCGGCACTAGGTAAGGTATATTTCAAGAACAATGCTAACCTGTGGCTGTGGGTCAACCTTCCGTCCAATAAGCTGCGTGTCTGGGATATTTTCCCTTCCAGTTTGCACTTTCCCGAGGCTGGTGGGCGAATACAGTGGCCTGTGACCAAAGGCGAAATGGGTGTGGCGGCAAACTTCAGGGCTGTTGAGATGCCTGACAGTCAGATTCAATTGACCGGACACGAGCATGCGCTGCAATATAAAATAGGTTTGGACGGACGTTGGGATGTTGGTCCCGGTTTATGGTACGAGTGCTCGTTTACAGGCGCTGACAGGCCAATCGGGCCTCACTCGCAGCTTGTATTGCTAACTCTGGGTGCCGATTACAACGTCGGCCTGGGCAACGGACTCAATCTCACTGCAGAGCATATGTGGGCCGCCATGGGTAGCGGCATCAATTACATTGACGAATCTGCCGCTTTCTCGGCGCTTTCATCATCATATCCCATCAATTTTTTCAACCAGCTTCGCCTTATGGCATATTACGACTGGAAGCATCGAAAACCTTACACATTTCTGCAATACGAGAACAGCCTGTCCAAAGGCAAATTGCAGATCATGGCCTGGGCTAATCCCGAAAATCCGGTTTTGCCCGGTCGGGAAGACATGATGCTTTTTGGCGGACTTGGAATACAAATCATGTACATTGTTCATTTTTAATAATATACGATTCAATCATGTCAGAAAACATTGTCGAAATCCGGAAACTGGTGAAAAGGTTTCCGGTGGGTAAGGGCCAGTTCACCGCCCTTGACGGCATCAGCCTGAACATCGGCCAGGGCGAGTTTACGGGCCTCATCGGCCCCAGCGGCTCAGGCAAAACCACCTTGCTCAACATTATCGGTACATTGGATGCACCCAGCGAGGGCGAAGTAAAGGTGCTCGGCCGTTCGGTCGGTCAGCTCAGCACACACGAAGCGGCCATGCTCCGTCGCCACGAATTGGGATTTATCTTCCAGAGCTACAACCTGCTGGCAGTGCATAGCGTTTACGAAAACGTGGAGTTCCCTCTGCTTCTACTGAAAATGTCGAAGTCCGAGCGTCATCAGTTGGTCATGCAGGCACTGGAATGGGTGGGCCTGACCGATAAAATGAAAAGTAAACCTCCGCAGCTTTCTGGTGGCCAATGCCAACGTGTGGCCATCGCCAGGGCCATGGTGAAAAAGCCTAAGCTGGTGCTTGCCGACGAACCTACGGCCAACCTGGATGCGGCCAATTCGCACCATATCCTTCAGAC
>DAIOUP010000423.1:0-2481 GCA_036759465.1 Bacteroidales bacterium | reverse complement strand
TATGGCGAAAACCTTGTTCGATATGCAGACCTTGCCGGAAGCAGATCGATGGAGGTTTTGAGCAGCGTAGATTTTCCTGCCCCATTCAGGCCGGCTATGGCGGCAAGATCGCCCCGTCCGAAAACGGCTTCAATATCCGAAAGCACAATTTTCTTTTGGCTACCATGTTGATAGCCGATGCTGAGCTTGCTGCACCTGATTACTTCCTGTGGCCTGCTCATATTCCCTGAGGCATTGAACGATAACGCTTTACAAGCACATACACCACAACAGGCGCTCCGATAAGAGCCGTGATGGAGTTTATTGGAAGACTGCCATCGAAACCGGGCAATCGGGCAATGAGGTTGCACAGCAAAGCCAGGCTGCCACCGATGAGCATGCTGGAAGGGATAAGTACACCATGATTGCTCGTTTTGAATAAGTTGCGGGCGATATGGGGCACTGCGAGTCCGATAAATGCAACAGGACCGGTGTAAGCTGTTGTAACGGCTGTAAGATAGCCTGTCAATAGCAATATGCTTGTTCTGAAAGGTTTAATCCGCAATCCGAGATTTGCGGCATAGGATTCTCCCAATAAAAACTGGTTCAATGGCTTAATTAGAAATAGCGCCGAAATAAGCCCCATCACCACGGCCGGAATAAAAACTGAAAGATCCGAGCGGCTGACGTTGGAGAAACTACCCATGCCCCAGATTACAAAAGCCTGAAGGTCTTCCCTGTTACTGAAATACTTGACAATTCCCGTAAGCGCTCCGGCAAGGTATGCAATCATAATGCCTGCAATGAGCAGGCTGGTCATACTGCTGAGCATACGGCTCAGCATGGTTATTAGTGCGAGCACAGTCAAAGCCCCTGCAAACGAGGCCGAAACGATACCGAGCGGACCGAGAACACCAAATCGGTAGGCTGTGCCGGTAAAAGCCGCCGAACCAAAGAGGAGCATTGCAACCCCTAAGCTTGCGCCTGAGCTGATGCCCAAAATGGAGGGGTCGGCAAGTGGATTACGGAAAATGGTTTGCAAAAGCAGTCCTGCAACAGCCAATGCAGCGCCGGTGAGCAAGGCAGTTATAAGCTGGGGTACTCTAAAATGAATGATAATGGTATAAAATGCCTGATTGGGATTAGAATTTCCACTTAAAGCTTTGACTACTTCGCTAATAGGAACATATACCGTACCATAAAGTATGTTGAGCCAGAGCAGGAGTGCCAGAATCAGCAAAAGAAGTGTAAAAAGGAGTACTGACCTCTTGTTTGTCATTTCAATAGGTAATGATAACGCGGCCTATGATCAGGAAGAATTTCGGGGTGGAAGATAGCAATAAAATCGGCCAGTACCTTGTGAGGCTCAATCGGGCCGCTCTCGAAATATGCACTCTCCCTTGTGTTACAGTAAATTACGCGGTGATTTCTGAAAGCAGCAAACTTCCCGTAAACCGGGTTTTCTGCCAGTAAACCCTTGTAGCCTCCGAGATTGCCGGCATGAGGAATGCGCCAGAATTCAGCGTCGATGGCATGTGCAAGTATGGCCTCAGGATCAAGCGGAATGCTGCCTGTAGCATCCAGATCGCTGAAAACATATTCTGCACCAGCGTCTTTAAAGATTCTGGCAATGTAGCTCTTACCTCCGGGCACATACCATTGCCCTGCGAACATCTTGTCCGAAAACACCTTTGGTCTTTTCTCGGCTTTGGCTGCCAATTGCATCAAATCCAGATATTCGGATTTGATCGATGAAAAAATACTATCAGCCATGCGCTGATTTCCTGAAAGATAGCCTGCAAGCCTGATCCATTCGGCTCTTCCGAGCGGATGCGGCTCAGTAAAATCGGGCCACGGGACAGGTTTCAGGAATAGGTCGCCGATGGGTGCAGGTAGTCCTGCTGCGTCAGGAGAATAAAGCATAACGGCGCCAGGAAATGTGCTCAACAACTCATACCTGAAAAATCCATCCCGTGCCACTTCTGCTACCTCTCCCCTGTTAAGCATACTCCGCATAACAGAGTCTTGAACATAAGGGGCTTCGGATATGCCCACAATGCTGTGCGATGCACCCAATAGCATCAACATGCCCCATTGTGTTGATGAAAGCGCAATGAATTGCTTTACAGGCACTTCAATAGCTTTCATGTAGTCAGAGGAGTTTGCATATCCTGACTTTTCATCCTTCAGGTAAAAGCGCCCCAGCAGCCTCTCGCGATTAAGCGGATCGGTAATCTCAAGCACATTCGTCCCGCCCTCGTTGATAACTCTGTAGCCCTGAGCGAATTCGGGCATCAAAACAAACTCAACATGAGTTTCACCATCATGATTTACAGAATTTGAATACCTGCACGAGTAGATCCAAAAAAAGGCAGCGAGAAACAGCGATATCCTTAGTAAATTGGCAAATGAGGACTGAGGGCGCACAATCAGTTTATTCAAGTGTGGAATTATTTCATTCAAAATCTTCAGATATACAATTGATTATCAATACTCCTGATC
>DAIOUP010000422.1:0-2485 GCA_036759465.1 Bacteroidales bacterium | reverse complement strand
CATCCGGGCTATGGCTTTCTGTCGGAAAATGCGGCCTTTTCGGCCCTTTGCGAAAAAGAGGGAATCATTTTCATAGGCCCCTCACCCCATGCCATTGAAACCATGGGCGATAAAATTACCGCGCGCAAAACCATGATTGCCGCAGGAGTACCTGTGGTGCCCGGTACAACGGAGCCTGTGCGCGATATCAAAACGGCACTTGAGGTAATCCGCAAAATTGGCCTGCCCGTGATGATTAAAGCCAGTGCAGGCGGTGGTGGCAAAGGCATGCGTCTGGTCAAAAATGAGGAAGATGTGGTGAATGCCGTGAGCGCAGCACGCTCGGAAGCCAAGGCCGCTTTTGGCGACGATGCGGTTTACATTGAGAAGTATATCTCTTCGCCCCACCACATCGAGTTTCAGGTACTTGGCGACAAGCACGGCAACATCATTCATCTGTTCGAGCGCGAGTGCTCGGTGCAGCGCAGGCACCAAAAGGTGGTCGAAGAAACGCCTTCGCCCATCATGACGCCCGAAGTGCGCGCCAAAATGGGTGAAGCTGCCGTGGCAGCCGCCCGCGCTGTAAAATATTATGGTGCAGGAACCATAGAGTTCATTGTTGACGACAACCTGAACTACTACTTCCTGGAGATGAACACCCGCCTGCAGGTGGAACACCCCATCACCGAACGTGTGGTGGGCGTTGACCTTGTCAAGCAACAGATTAATATCGCAAACGGCTTGCCACTCAGCTACAAGCAAGAGGACCTCAGGCAACATGGCCACGCCATCGAGGTGCGTATTTATGCCGAAGACCCCGACAACAATTTCATGCCTTCGCCGGGCCTGATAAAACATATCACCCACCCCTTGGGCTTTGGGGTGCGGCATGATGGCTATGCTTACGAAGGGTATGAAATCCCCATGTATTACGACCCCATGATTTCCAAGCTAATTGTTTGGGCCGAAACGCGCAGGGAAGCCATTGCCAGGCTCAAACGCGCGCTTTTTGTTTACAAAATCACAGGAGTCAAAACTTCGATTCCCTATCTGCGCCGCATCCTCGACGTACCGGCATTCATCGAGGGCCGCTACAATACCCATTTCATCGAGGAAAATCAGGAATACCTTCAACCAAAACGCACTTGTTCCGAAAGGGCAGTCGACATTGCCGCTATCACGGCATTTGTGGATTATATCAACAGGCTCGAGCGCCTTCAACCTCCGGCCACCGAAAAGCAACTGGCCAACAACTGGAAAGATTTTGGCCGTAAACGCGGAGTACTCAGGTTTTAAAAGGAATGAAAAATGGCATACGAAATTAAAATCGAAGACAAAATCAGGAACATTGAAATCCTGAGCCGCGACGGTAATTACTATCAGATTGCTATCGACAATAAGGTTTACGAGCTCGACATCATTGAGGTGGAACAGGGTGTGTACAGCGTGCTGCACGAAAACAGCTCCTTCAACGTCGAACTGGTTGAAAACAAAGGAAGTAAGTCGTATATCGCTAACACCTTTTTTTCCTCTTTTGAGGTCGATATCATTGACGCTGAGGCAAAGTATCAGCTCAACCGGCGCCGCGACGACGGCGACGACGGCAATGTGATTGTTTCGCCCATGCCCGGCAAGGTAGTCAAGGTACTTTTCAACGAAGGCGATGCGGTTAAAGCCGGACAAACGGTCGTTGTCGTATCGGCCATGAAAATGGACAGCGAATACAAGGTAAAACAGGACCGCACCATCAAACGCATCCTTGTTAAGGAAGGTGATACGGTGAGCGGCGACCAGCCCATGGTTATTCTCGAATAATAAAAAAACAGCAATATGGCACTGGAAGAAAAAATCAGACAGCTCGAGGAATACAACCGTCTTGCCGAGCTTGGCGGCGGTGAAGACCGCATCAGAAAACATCACGAAGCTGGACGCAAGACTGCGCGCGAACGCCTGCTCGATCTGCTCGATCCAAACACCTTTGTGGAGGTGGACAAATTTATGACCCACCGCACCACCGACTTCGATATGGATAAACAGAAATTTCTCGGCGACGGGGTGGTTACTGGTTACGGAAAGATCGACGGCCGGCTGGTGTACGTTTTTGCACAGGACTTTACGGTATTTGGTGGTTCGCTCAGCCGTGCCAATGCCGACAAGATTGTAAAGATCATGGATCTTGCCATGAAAATGGGCGCTCCGGTAATTGGTCTTAACGACAGCGGCGGAGCACGCATACAGGAAGGGGTGGAAAGTTTGGCCGGTTATGCCGACATATTTTACCGCAATGTGATGTCGTCGGGCGTCATTCCCCAAATCAGCGCCATTCTCGGCCCTTGTGCCGGTGGTGCGGTTTATTCGCCGGCCATCACCGACTTTATCCTGATGGTTAAGGAAACCTCCTACATGTTTGTTACGGGGCCCGATGTGATCAAAGCCGTAACGCATGAGGAAGTAACCAAGGAGGAACTTGGAGGCGCCATGACCCACAACAGCAAGAGCGGGGTGG
>DAIOUP010000421.1:0-2487 GCA_036759465.1 Bacteroidales bacterium | reverse complement strand
ATGTATGATATTGTCGAGCTTAACAATAAGCTTGTAGGCGAGTTGAGAGAAATTGCCAAATCACTAAATGTTCCAAAATTCGAAAAGCTTCTGAAGCAGGAGCTTATTTATCAGATACTTGACCAGCAGGCGCTGCAACCTGTTGAGAAAACTCCGGGCAGCGCAGAAGTAAACAAGCAAAGGGGCCGGCGGGCAAGGATCAAGACGGCGCCTGAGGAGGTTTCGGCCAACAAAGGAAAAACAGAGGCCGAAGCTTCAATAGCACCACCACCGGTTGAAAAAAGAGCCAACATAAAACCTGAAAATAAATTTGTTGAACCCAAAACAGTTGTTGCTGAAGCAGAACAGTTTATCGCAGAACCCGCAAAGGTTTTGCCAGCCGATGAACCCGGAGAAGATGCTTCGACGGATGATCAGCAAAAGCGCGAGAAGCGCCCACGTAAGGTATTTAATACCAGTGAGCTGATGGCTGGACGCAGCGAGAAACAGGCGCTGGCATCAAGCACTAATGGTAAAGTAGGCGAACCTCAGGCTGAAACACCGGAAACCACTGCTCAGTCCACTGCGCCTCAGGAGTTGAGGCAGACTGAAAATCGGTCGCAGGAAAGAAGAGCTTTTGATGGCAGGGAAGGCAGACAGCAAAACTGGAAACCGCGCCAGCGCGAGGAATATCAGCAGCGCGAGAGCGAAGGGGCTCAGCGCGAACAAAGGTCGTTTCATGCTGATAACCAAAGAGGTAATGATAATCAAGCCCAAATCACACCCGAAGCAGCGCAACCAAAACAACAGGCACAGCCAAAACCAGAATTCAAATTTGAGTTTGATGGTATCGTTCCCACCGAAGGAGTTTTGGAACTCATGCCCGAAGGTTATGGATTCCTTCGTTCGTCGGACTTTAATTACCTGAACTCTCCTGACGACGTTTACGTTTCGCAGTCGCAGATTAAGCTTTTCGGACTAAAAACCGGCGATACCGTTCGCGGCATGATTCGTCCGCCACGCGAAGGTGAGAAGTTCTTCCCTCTTGTAAAAGTAGATACAATTAATGGCCGCTTGCCCGACGACATACGTGACCGTATTCCTTTCGACTACCTCACTCCACTTTTCCCGAACGAAAAGTTCAGACTGACAGGGCATCAGGGTGCTACCCTCTCGACCCGCATCATGGACCTTTTTGCACCTATTGGCAAAGGTCAGCGCGGATTGATCGTAGCCCAGCCAAAAACCGGTAAAACAGTGCTGCTCAAGGAGGTAGCCAATGCCATTGCTAAAAATCATCCCGAAGCCTATCTGATTATTCTGCTCATCGACGAGCGACCGGAAGAAGTAACAGATATGGCCCGCAGCGTGAATGCCGAGGTGATATCGTCCACTTTTGATGAGCCTGCCGACAAGCATGTGAAAATAGCCTCTATCGTGCTCGAAAAAGCCAAACGCTTAGTGGAATGCGGTCATGATGTGGTCATTCTCCTCGATTCCATTACGCGTCTGGCCCGTGCCTACAACACAGTTTCGCCTGCCTCGGGCAAGGTGCTTTCGGGCGGTGTGGAAGCAAACGCTCTGCAAAAACCCAAGCGTTTCTTTGGTGCAGCCCGAAAAATTGAAAACGGCGGTTCGCTGACCATCATCGCCACTGCGCTCATTGATACCGGTTCGAAGATGGATGAAGTAATCTTTGAAGAGTTTAAGGGAACCGGAAATATGGAGCTTCAGCTCGACCGGCGCTTATCGAACAAGCGCATCTGGCCGGCCATTGACATTGTGGCCTCAAGCACCCGACGTGAAGATCTGCTGCTCGATAAGGAAACCATGCAGAGGGTATGGATTCTCCGCAATCACCTTGCAGATATGACACCCATCGAGGCTATGGAATTCCTCAGGGACAAAATGCGATACACCCAAACCAATGAGGAATTTTTGATTTCGATGAACGGATAATCCCCTTAAATAATAATATGAAACCGTCCCTGCGACGGTTTTTTTATTGCCCGAGATTCGCCACAAACTTCGGGATATCGAAACCGTTGAAATTACCTGAACTCATCAGACCAATAACGCATCCGGGTGTGTATCGTTCCAACAGCCAGGTTTGAAGCGCATCGGCAGAGGAAAGCACCGTGAGCCGTGGCATTCCAAAAGCTTCGCGAATATAATCGTGACTTACCGCATCGAGCCGCTTCAGTGCAACGGCTTGTGGGTCGTAGAACAGTGCTGCTTCATCCGCCAAATGCAGACAGCCGCGATAATTTGGCATAAAATCGGCCGAAAGACTGCTGTAGGTATGCAATTCGAAACAAACAAGGAGTCGCTTATCGGGATATTGCAGCCTGAGCGCTTCGATGCTGGCTTTCAGCTTGGAGGGTGCGTGCGCAAAATCGCGAAAGATGGTAAGACTATCCGTTTTATGAACACATTCAAGTCTGCGGCTGGCTCCTCTGAAACTCGCCAACGCATTGTAAAAACTGTGTTCGTCAACACCCATTAGGC
>DAIOUP010000420.1:0-2495 GCA_036759465.1 Bacteroidales bacterium | reverse complement strand
CTTCATACCTGTGGACTCCAGGAAACATCAATACCCCAACATTCACGGCAGCAGGAAGCCAATTTGGTGCAGGCACGCACAACGTAAGTGTAACAGTAACTGATGTTAACGGCTGTACAACCACCGACAACGTGAACGTTACCTTCGATATTTGCTCATTCATTGGAGAGAATGACAACCAGCTGCAGGTGATGATTCACCCAAATCCTGCGGTCAATGTGCTGAATATTCAGATTACCGGACAAGCCGAAAAGCTGTCATACTATCTGCTGAACTATCAGGGTCAAAAGGTTTACTCTAAAGAACAAGTAAACGTTAACGGATTGTATAGCAGTCAGATCGATCTTCAAAATCTAGCCAAAGGCGTGTACTACATTCGTCTGCAGTCAGGCACCGCAACCACTGTTAAAAAAGTGGTGGTTCAATAATATTTAAACCGTTTTAGCTGCCTCAGGAGTAAAATGTTGTTACTTTTGAGGCAGCTTTCTTTTTTAAACCGTTCATTATGAGAAATCTTTACATTTTGTTGCTGGCCGTTGTGTTTGCATTGCCGGCTTTTGCATCCGACTGGACGCCTATTCAGTCCGAAAAGCCCGCTCCCATCGGCTACAGATTGATTCATTCCGATCAGGATCAGACAGTCGTTCAGTTTAGTATCGACGGTTTCTTTACTCAATATGTTCAAACGCCAAAGGGCAAAGCAGCCATAATCAGCGTCCCTAAGATGGTTTCGCTTGCCGAAAAAGGCGCACCTGATGTGCCAAAATATGCTGTTTCGGCCATCATTGGCGACGATGCCAATATGGAGGCGCGCATTGTGGCCTCTCGTTTCATGGATTTTCCCAATATTGAAATCGCACCATCCAAAGGCGACTTTTCACGCAAAATCGACCCCGCAACGGTGCCTTACACCTACGGTGCCATGTATCAGCAGGATGCTTTTTACCCTGCCACAAACGTAGAGCTGCAAGAGCCCTATATCCTCCGCAGTTTCAGAGGGCAGGCCTTCACCCTTACGCCTTTTGTCTATAACCCTGTTACGAAAACGCTTCGGGTTTATTACGACATCACCGTTCAAATGTTCCGCAACGGATCGGGAGGAGCAAATCAATATACCATGAACCGACCGCTGTCCGAAGACAGTGAGTTTGAGCATGTATATACAAGCCACTTCATTAATTTTAAGCAGTTTCGTCAACGCTATCCCGTGTTGCAGGAGCAGGGCAAGCTGCTCATCATCAGCCACGGCCCTTTCACGGAAGCCATGCAGCCTTTTGTTGCATGGAAAAAGACCATCGGACGCCCGACAGAAATGGTCAACGTAAGCACTATAGGCTCTACACCGGAAGCGATAAAGACTTTCGTCCAGAATTACTACAACACCAATGGTCTGACTCACCTCTTGCTTGTAGGCGACCACCAGCATGTACCTAGCTTTAACAACGCGACTGCAGGTGGATTTTCGGACAATTATTATGGTTATCTGACCGGCAACGACTCCTACAATGAGCTATTTGTTGGTCGTTTTTCAGCCGAAACACCAGCTCACGTGCAGACTATGGTTTCGAGAATCATCACGTATGAACGCGACCTGAATCAAAATGCCACCTGGCTCAGCACTGGAATTGGCGTTGCCCGCAACGAAGGTGCGGGCAATGGACATAACGGGGGCGAGTCCGACTATGTTCATATGGATTATATCCGCGATACGTTGCTGAACTTCACCTATCAGTCTGTTTATCGCGAATATGACGGCGGTGTTCCGGGATTACCCAATACTACTGCTGCTCAGATTTCGAGCCGTATCAACGCCGGTTCAAGCATCATCAATTATTGTAACCACGGTTCGCAAACCGGTTGGAGTGTAGCAGGCTATTCCACTTCGCACGTTGAAGCGCTGAACAACACCGATCGCTGGCCCATTGTTTGGGCTGTGGCTTGCGACAACGGACGATTTACCAATGGCACATGCTTTGCCGAAACCTGGCTACGCGCCTCGAAGAACGGCCAACCAACAGGTGCCATCGGAACCATGATGTCTTGGATATCGCAGCCATGGCAGCCGCCTATGACCGGTCAGGACGAAATGGTTACCATTCTTGCAGAAGGTTATCAGAACAACATCAAACGCACCTTTGGAGGAACATCCATCAATGGCAGCATGAAAATGATCGACCTTCATGGCTCATCGGGCCGTAGCACCCACGACACCTGGATCCTGTTTGGCGATCCCACGCTGACCCTGAGAACTGCCACCCCAGCTCCAATGAATGTTCAGCATATGCCTGCCATTTTCCTTGGAATGTCGGAATTAACTGTTCTGGCTGATGCCGAAGGCGCAACGGTTGCACTTACAGTCAATGGTGAAATAATAGGTACAGGATTAATCAGTGGAGGACAGACAACTGTCACTTTTCCGGCGCTTAACAATGTAGGAACAATGAAGGTCGCTGTATTTGGCTTTAATAAAGTTACCTACCTGCAGGATATTGACA
>DAIOUP010000419.1:0-2503 GCA_036759465.1 Bacteroidales bacterium | reverse complement strand
CTACCAATATCCGTTGCGTTTACCGGAACGGAAATGGATTGTCCGGCAAAGCCCGTTACATCAGCAATCTTCATTACCGAGGTCGAAGCAACCGGGCTGACAGTACCGTTCTGATAGCTAATAGGGAGAGGCGTAGCAAGCGCATTGTTTACTTCGCAGCCGGGAAGGAATTGCAAATTGGCAGGAACCACACCGGTATAAACGAAATTGAGATTTACAATGCTGGCTGAGTTAAAGTTTGCTGCAGCGCCACTCCAAGCCATAGAAATAAAACCATTGTTATGGTTTACTACAAGTTCGGGAGCAATTGGATTGCTGAAGCCTGCAAAAACCAGACTGCTCTGGTCAAATTGAAGGAACAGTGTAAAGGCAGCAACATTGTTTAGTCCGGTTCCGCTGAATTGAACAGGAAGGCTAACTGATGCTCCGGTAGGCACGCTGGCTGAACCAACACTAACAGTACCAACAGCGGGAACCTGGGTAACTGAACCTTTGATAAATGATATCGGAGCAACAGGATTGGGACCATAGGTTACTTCACTACCAGGCAGCCAGAGTATGTCGGTATTAAAACCACCAACATAGTTAAACCTCATCTGGAAAACAGTGCCTGAAGGTACAAAACCAGCTCCATTGGTAAACCATTGAATCTGGAGTGTATTTCCGGTTTGATTGGCCTGCAGTGTACCAGCTCCGAGAGCGGGGTTAATATTCTGCAGATCTACATACTGAAGCAGTGCTCCGGGTAGATTCAGATTAAAAGTGAAAGAATTGACGTTATTGGTGAAATTTAGCATTTCCACGCCGATATTCACAGCGCCGGGGGCTACGGTTACATCAGCTATGTCCACTACTGGATCCGGAATCGGAAGCGTGGTGGTAATATTACCGTTGATGTAATCGATATTGGCGATTGGATTGATGCCGCTGGTCACTTCCTGCTGATTAGCAATAAAAGCCAGTGTAGTATTCGCGGCACCAGTATAATTGAACTTCAAATCAAATATTTTTCCATTCGGTGCATAACCGGCTCCTATGTCGAAATAAATGATCGATAGGGTATTTCCATTTTGAAAAGCCTGGAAATTTGGACCAGTAAAGCCCACTCTGTTGACAACCTCAACAAACTGGAGCAGGCTGCTGTTGGCCGTAATCTTAAAAGTAAAAGAGTTGACAGGCTGAGTAAAATTCAGCATCTCAAAAGGCACAAGAATTTGTCCTGGCCCGGAGGTAACATTGCCAATCTTTACTTGCGGATTCTGCGCCGACAGGCTGAACGTAGCCAAAAGCAACGCCAGAATGCTTAAGTAGATTTTTCTCGTCATTTGCTGTACTATTTTTTGGATTTAGAACTCACTTTAGATTTTGGTTCAGGCTGGTTAATCAAATTTTGCGATGCGGGGGAATTTTCCGCGTTTTCCCTTTATGATAAAAAAGGCAAGTTATATTGCCTCTTTTATTGACTCAAACTTAGTTCGTTTATCGAAAACGCATGCTCATCGCAAACGATTTTTAAAAAATGCCGTTCCGGAGGACAAAGCCTCCGGAACAGCATGGGGGGGATATTCCTATTTCACTAAAATAAGAGTTCCATTTGAAGTATAGGTTCTGGCATTGCCTTCAACAGTGATCCTGTAGATGTAGGCACCATTGCCATTCAGGTCGGAAGCGCGGAGCTGAACGGTGTGAGCACCGGCAGCCTGTACTTCATTAACCAGGGTCTTAACAGCCTGACCGAGCTTGTTGTACACAACGATGCTTACTTTACCTGCTTCGGGAAGCTCATAGCTTAGTGTGGCAGCATTGTTGAACGGATTCGGATAGGCTACGAGGCTCAGGTTCGACACTTCGCTGGTGTTGGCAGCACCACCATTGATAGCAACGGTAACGAGGCTTACACCTTCGATAGTCTGGGCGCTTGCATTGGCAAGTTCAGTTGTGGCATCGAGTTCCATGTAACGAATGTCGGCAGGAATGTTGGCAATTACTTCAGCAACAAGAACAACGAGCTTGTCGAAGCTGCGGGCATTGCGATCCATCCATGCTACGCGAACAGTTCCGTTGGCGTTGTTAACGTTCACAACTTCAGCACCTTCAACATCAAGAACCTTGATGAGCTGGTTGTTGAAATTGATTCCGAGGTTGTAAGCACCAAGCTCGGTTACGTTGCTGAGACGTACAGGGATACGAACAACATCACCAACATTGGCATTGATAACACCATTGTAGTTGAGGTTCATAGCTTTCTTGGCACCACCTGCAGGAACGTAGCTGGCGTTTACATCACCGTTGGCAACGAAGTAAATGTTCATTACGTTGTTGCCCGACTGGCCAACAAAGTTACCAGTGTAGTAGAAGGCATTTCCTGCGGTTCCGGCAGCGTAGGTACCATTAGCAGCAAATACGATGGAAGGAGCCTGAGGATGGGTCTTCACGCCGAGACCAGAAACTGCACCGGCAGCTACAGTGAAATTCGGAACGTTGTTAGGATAGAGGCTATATC
>DAIOUP010000418.1:0-2506 GCA_036759465.1 Bacteroidales bacterium | reverse complement strand
GTCAGATACATATCTATTATCTAAATTGAGGGTGCAAAAATAGTTAATTTATTGACACAAGAATGCAAATGGCTCATTTTTAACCCCGGCACATCAAAAGCGCATTATTTTCTTTTGAAAAGCTTCCCGATGTACTTTCCAAATTCTTCAATCTTATCAAGGTTTTCGCTTAAGGGCTCAAAAACTGAGGCTTCACTGAGGTTTACAGATTGCCATTTTTCGGTGGATTGGGAAGGATAAACCAGAATGAAGTTGTTACTGATAAAATATTTGTTCAGGTACGACGGAATTTTTGCCATCTGGTCATTGTAGGAAAGGAATCCTTTACGGCTCATGATAATCATCAGCGCATCGTTTTCTCTTATTTCGCGACTAAGGACAAGGAAATCATCCCATTCTGCAAATTCGTTAAAATTGGCCACAATTGGATGATTTTTCTGAACTACCCGTAGCCATTGGATGGTTTGAGGTGTGGCAAAGAAGTCGATTCGGGCACCCGTATTGCGGCTGATATTCCACACTTTAACTACCCACAATGGAAATCCCAGTTCCCTTTCGGCACGTTCAGGAACAACAACGATATAGCGCTTAATTGTCTGAATAGGTTGCGAGGCTTTGTTTATCCAAACTGAAAAGTCTGATTTGAGCAAAATTCCTTCGGTAAGATTTCCGAGAAAATTATCGCTTAGGCCCTTACGGCTCTGAACACCAAGCACTAGATCGGTGCTTTTGGTTTCGTTGGCTGCGCTGGTTATTCCATTGACAAGATTGAGGTCGTAGCGTAGTACTTTGCGCATATAAACGTCTGAGGCGGAGGCAATGTCGGCAGCTTCATCCAAAAGCTTGTCAGCACCTTTTTCCGACAGTTCCCTGGATCTGTCGTTGTTGAGTACGTGCAAACCTATCACATCGTGCTTGTTGTTTTTCGACTTAATGAGCATACTGAGGTTGACCAACTCGTTGAGGGTATCGGTATTCGAAAGCGCCACCAGGATTCTTTCGGAGGCGGTGTCGGACTCCTGCTCTTCGCCCATTTCGGTCAGGGCAAGATGCTGCGCTCCTTTTTGTGCAGCGAATGAAGCTACGGTGCAGGTTATTAGTATCATAACAATCGATCCATTAAGCACGGCATCGTTGAGAAGCCTGATGGGAGCACCCGAGGAATCGTAACCCAGAATAATATTATAACCCACCAACACGGCGGCAAGCGTTGCAGCAGCCTGAGCATTGCTTAGCCCGAAAATCACATTTCGTTCGTAAGGCTTCATTGTGTAGATTCTCTGAGTAACGAATGCAGCCAGATATTTTCCTGAGATTGCAACAACCGTCATCACCACAGCAACGATAATGGTTTCCGTATCGCGAACAAAGGCCCGGTAATCGACCAACATGCCGACACCAATGAGAAAAAGCGGGATAAACAAGGCATTGCCAACAAACTCGATACGGTTCATCAGTGGTGAAGTGCGCGGAATAAGTTTATTGAGTGCAAGCCCTGCAAGGAATGCTCCGATAATGTGCTCTATGCCAGCTGCCTGTGCAAGGGCTGCTCCCAGAAACACCATGGCCAACGAAAAAATGTATTGCAGGATATTGTCATCGTATTTCTTGAAAAACCATCGGCCAACCAGGGGGAAGATGAAAACAACCGTAAGGGTAAACAGGGTAATGGATATGCCAAGTCTAAGCCAAAAGTCTGAGGTGATTTCACCGGTTGCCATGTTGGCAATCACGGCAAGCACAAGAAGGGCCAGTGTATCAGTTATCAGCGTACCGCCAACGGCAATAACCACTGACCTGCTGTTTTGAACACCAAGTTTACTGATTATAGGATAGGCTAATAAGGTGTGCGAGGCAAACATACTGGCCAGCAGAACCGACGTCATTACAGTGAACTTAAGCAGGAAAATACCGGCACTTATCCCGAGTATCATCGGTATAACAAACGTAAGCATTCCAAAGATTAAACTCCTGCCACTGTTTTTTCTAAATGTTCCCAAATCGATTTCGAGACCCGCAAGAAACATTATGTAAAGGAGGCCTACAGTTCCGTATAGCGTTATGCTGCTATCGCGTAATAAAAGATTGAGTCCGTGGGGCCCGATCAGCGCCCCTGCAATGATCAAACCTATCAGATGTGGAATTTTGAGCTTATTGAGAAGAATCGGTGCAAACAGGATGATAAACAAAATGATCGAAAAAATAAGCACCGGATTTTTAAGCGGCAGGCTTAGGCTTTGGATAAGTATGAGCATAGCTTTTCATTTCTGTGTTGTTTGAGGCCTTTCGGTACAAAGTTAGCGGTTTCCCAATTGCGAAAAAATTACTGAGTGTTTAATGCAACGAAGCTAATTTTGAACAATACCTTTGATAGGTTGTTTAACGAACATTTCTTAACAATATGGGAAAGAGGGTTGTTGTGATCGGTGCCGGGTTTTCCGGGCTTTCGTCTGCTGCAGTGTTGGCTAAGCATGGCTTTGAAGTGGAAGTGATCGAGCGCCATGAT
>DAIOUP010000417.1:0-2513 GCA_036759465.1 Bacteroidales bacterium | reverse complement strand
GTGTAGGGAACCACCGTGCCCATGTATTTGCGCACCAGCTCGGGGTGATTGCGCACGGCCTCGCTGAAGCTGCAGAAGATGATGCCGTGCTTGGCGAGGGTGTCCTGAAAAGTGGTCTTCACCGAAACGCTGTCGATCACCGCATCCACGGCCACACCAGCCAGGCGCTTTTGCTCTTCGAGCGAAATGCCCAGCTTGTTGAATGTTTCGAGCAGTTCAGGATCGACCTCATCGAGACTTTGCAGCTCTTTTTTTGGCTTTGGGGCTGCATAGTAATACGCGTCCTGATAATCGATCTTTGGATAGTACAGGTGTGCCCATTCGGGTTCTGGCAATTGCTGCCAGTGCCTGAAAGCTTTCAGGCGAAATTCGAGCATCCATTCGGGCTCTTCCTTTTTGGCCGAAATAAAGCGGACAGTGTTCTCGTCGAGGCCCTTAGGCGCAAACTCGGTTTCGATGTCGGTGTAAAAGCCGTATTTGTATTCGCTTTGCGTGACTTGTTCCAGAATTTCGTTGCTGTCGGTAGCCATGGGTCAGCTTATTTAGAATGTTTTTAAATAAGATTGCAAAGATAGCATTTTCAGCGCCTCGGAGCTGTTAACAACTGATAAAACGCCTGGCGGGCGGCAATGTTCGGTCATTAGATGGTTAATTGGGGTTCATTTGCTACGATCTTGGATATCAGGCTTTACCCAATGCAAGGGCTGTCGAGTTTTGTTCGTTTGCAACCACTTTATAAACCTTATCGCCTGTGCGCACAGCCGAGGGCACTGGAATGGAGCAGTGCTCGCCTTTTATCGTATTTTCGACGGAACGGAGCTCTACCCTGATTTCGCTGAGGTGCGATTCGACGACCCCTGTGGTTGGGCCGATGATATACACCTTATCGCCAGTGTTCAGGTCGTGGCTGTCCATGCGCACTTCGGCCACGCCGATTTTTGAGAAATAGTTTTCGATGCGACCAACATAAATCTTTCGTTCGGTGGCCTCGCTGCCGTGTGTTTTCGACCATTCGCCCATGCGGCGCCCAAGGTAATAGCCATCCCAGAAACCACGGTTGTAAACCGAAGCCAGGCGCGCGTTCCATTGTTCAATGCGCCCGGGGGTGTAATCGCCCGACTGGATGGCAGCCACCGCTTCGCGGTAAACCTCTGTCACCACCTTGACATATTCAGGCGAGCGTCCACGGCCCTCTATCTTGAGCACTTGCACACCGGCATTGAGGATTTTATCAAGAAAGGTGATGGTATTCAGATCTTTGGGCGACATGATGTATTCGTTGTCCACTTCCAGGTCCACCTCGTTGTCGCGGTCGCGAACGCTGTAGGCCCTTCGACAGGGTTGCAGGCAAGCACCCCGGTTGGCCGACGAGCCAAGGGTGTCGAGGCTAAGGTAGCATTTGCCCGAAATAGCCATGCATAATGCTCCGTGAACAAAGATTTCGATGCGCACCAACCCGCCCGACGGGCCTTTGATCTGCTGTTGTTCAATGTTCTGGGTGATCACTTTCACCTGGTCGAGGCTGAGCTCGCGGGCCGTTACCATTACATCGGCATAGCGCGACCAGAAACGAACGGCTTCGGTGTTGGTGATATTGGTTTGGGTGGACATATGCACGGGCATCCCCTGACTGTGAACATATTGTATTACAGCCAGATCGGAAGCAATGACCGCACTGATACCGGCCTTTTTTGCACGCGCTACCAGTTGTTGCATCTCGGCAAATTCTTCGTCGAAGATTACACTGTTCACCGTAAGGTAGGTGCGCACCCCCTTCTCGTTGCAAAGTGCTGCGAGCTCGTCGAGCTCGTCGAGGCCAAAGTTTTGGGTGGAGCGCGAACGCATATTGAGCTTGCCCACACCAAAATATACGGATCCGGCTCCGGCCTGCAGGGCAGCCATCAACGACTCGCGCGAGCCAACCGGCGACATAATTTCGATTGCTTTCATGAGGCAAAGTTAAGGAATGTGATGGCGTGACGGGTTGCAGGTTGCGGGCTACGGGTTGCGTGTTGCGTGTTGCGATGAGGTGAGAAATTTTTTGGGGGCGACATGTTTTGTCATGCCAGTTATGTTATGTTTGTAAGTTGATAAGGGATTTTTGTGGGCAGAAAGGGAAACACACATTTATGCAGTTGATAAGCTGTGGCTTAGAAAATCTTTCTTATGATTTGTTAACATATTACTTGCAGATTACAGATGATTCCCTAAATTTAGGGCATAGAAACAACCACGGTAAACGGCGACCTATGGCAGCGCAAACAGATGATTCCCAAAATTTAGGGCACAAAACCAACCAGGTTGGGATGAGATACTCAGGCAGGCTTGTGCATAAAGTACAAGTGGTACCAGCTACTTCATCTAATCCTCTTCCAATTGACAACGACAAAAGACATAGATATTCATACCTATTCAACCATTTTGGGTGTATAGGTATGATTTTGTCAGACCTATAAGGGAGTTATGAGCAATTTGAAGAAGACTAACACGGTTAAAGTCAACCACTTTATGGT
>DAIOUP010000416.1:0-2517 GCA_036759465.1 Bacteroidales bacterium | reverse complement strand
CAGGATCGCAGCGATTCAAGCAATTCGCAGGTTACCTTCGATTGGTTGTAATTGACAGTTACAAGTGAAACCAAAGGCAAATTCGAGGCTTCATCAACTTTCGCCATACGATCCTAAACTTTTCAGGTTTTGTTGTAGAACGACCATGGACTTAATTTCTTTTCCGTCAAATAAATATACTCTCTCTCCAGTTGCTGACTCATGAAAATAAACGACCAACTTAGGTAGATCATCACCCCTGTCGGCATCTGCCCCAAAACACCGTTTCCGTAGCTAGCCCCCATGATTCCGGTAAATCCTGCCATGAGGGCCGACATTATTCCTCGCAGCTCTGGTTCTTTAAGGCGAAACGTTATTATATAGGAACCTTTCAACAGGATATAGCTCAGTATCGACAAATGAAGAATAAGTCCGATGATGCCTTGTTCGGCCCAAATTTGCACATACCAGCTGTCGGTAGCAATTTGTGCGAGGAATCCCTGCGGCGAAAAACGTTTTCCCCAGTCGCCCGCACTCCCAATTCCGCCTCCGAAAGGTTTGCTTGCCAGATAATTGCTTAAAATTCTCCTGTTTTCGAGTCGAACAAGGTAAGATGCATCATCTTCGGGCCTGAAGGCAGTGCGCATACGGCGAATCTGCGAGTTGCCCTGTCCAATATATGTGTAGGCAAAAAACGCATAGATGAATGCCATCACTATGCTGCCGATAAAAAATGCCTTGAAGTTCTTTCTTAAAAGGATGAAAGTGGCTCCGCCAACCATCGGAACAATCATTGCGCCACGGGTTCCGGATATCATCATACCCCAAAGCCCGGCAACACCCATAACCATAAAAAAGATCTTATTGAACCTGCCTTTTATGCTTAATGCTGTAAGCAAGCCAACCACACCGGCAGCGCCCTGCGCTGCCCCAAACTGACCTGCGTCGGAATAAAACGAGAACACGCGAAGTTCGCCAAAAAGGATATGGGTTACGGCACCAACAGTATCAAGCCAGTATTGCTCAGCGGAGTCAGGTCCTATATACAACTGTTGCAAACCCTTAAGTGTTCCAAGAATGGAGAAAGCTCCCCACATGTACAGAAAGATGATGAGATATCGTAATCTGTTGAAAATGAGGAGCGCTATGGGAATGAGTAACAACATGTAGAGCGATATACCCCGCATGGCATAGAACCAAGCTGTCCGGCTAAGTGCCTCCGGATTAACCAGTTGCAATATGCTGAAAAGGAACCAGATTACAGATAAGTAAACAATATCGCGGTTGATTTGAGACCAACTCACTTTTTCATAAAAGTACCTGAAAAAGATGGCGATGTAAGTTAGCACAAGGAAGCCGTCGATTGAAAGACCCAATGGAACGCCGCGTATGTATCTGGTTAAACCGATGGCTAGAAAAGCGAGCACAATGATGGTGTATATTCCTACTCTTGGATCGTTTAGAAAGCGGTTGGCAAAAATTATGCCCGGAAATAGCACGAGCAGAGCCATGGCGACCATAAGACCACCTTTGGCGATGATATAGCCTAAAATAAGCGCCAGCACAATGAGGATAAGGATCGCAGCGGGATGCTGCAATTTTTCCGCACCATTTTTGTCTTTCAACGACGAAAAAAGGTTCATGGCCGCCTCTTGGTTTTTATGTAGTCGAGCAAAAGGTTCCAGTTGACTCTGATAACCTTGTAGCCTTCAGCAAATATAGCGCTTTTGTCGAGCTTGAGCGAGCTGTTCATGAAAGAGTACCCGATCACTATCCCAAGAATAGTGAACAAGATGGTAACCACTGCTACAAGCTCCAAACTCTTGATCAGCGAAAACCCATGTGCAACCCTATAGGCATCGTCAGGAGAAAATCCCTGCGAAATCAGGATAAGCCAGGAACTGCCCAGGATGATTTGTGAAAGCCCGAAAACAACGATTAAGTCGCCCACAATGTTGAAAAGTGCCATAAACAGCACCTTATAAAAGTTATGTCTGGGCATATTGATGCTGTCGAGGCCAACCCCGATAAATCTGTCGATGGGAAGAAGAAGCCCGTAAATGCAAAATATCCTGAAAATATTTGCCGAAACAACATAATCGTTACCGCCAAGAAACCAAACAATTTGTTCGGCAAAAATGAAGCTCAGCAACATTAGGGGAATCATCAGTATGGTAGTGCCGCCGGCGTTCTGATAAAAGATTCGTTTGGCTTCGTCCAGATTGCCTTCGATTGCAGCTTTCGACATGCTTGGAAATGCAGTTCCTGCAAAGCTCCTTAACGGAATCTCTATGATTTCGGTTAGTTTGAGCGGAATACTATAGACTGCCACACCCGCAGGTCCCATAAAAGTGCTCAGACCTATAATAAAGGTGTCGGAGCTTTTAAGGAGATTGCTTCCGATCAGCGTGCCAGTGGTATATTTTCCAAAGTTGAGAATAGTACGAATTGATCGCCTGCTTGCCTGAAAGGTATGTCGTATGCCATCCCAGTTGAATAAAGACGCAAGAAGAGAACTTATCAGGTTAGTTATCAGAT
>DAIOUP010000415.1:0-2520 GCA_036759465.1 Bacteroidales bacterium | reverse complement strand
AAACATAGGAGATCATCTGCCCGGAAAATCCTTGATCATCACGAACAAAACACGTGTGGTCAATGCCCGCTTGCATTTTGCAAAGCCCGGAGGTGCGCAAATCGAGATATTTTGCCTCGAACCGGCCAGAAATAAAGGCGACTTTGAGAAGGTGTTTGCAGCCCCATCGCCTGTGGATTGGAAGTGCCTGGTAGGCAATTCAAAGCGGTGGAAATCGGGATTGCTGAGCCTTGAGCTGAATGTGTCGGAAAGATTGTTCATGCTTTATGCTGAGCGAATTGAGCGTCATGCTGACCACTCGGTTATCCGCTTTAGCTGGGACGAGCCCTCGGTAGGTTTTGGACATATTTTGGAACTGGCCGGCGAGCTGCCCTTGCCGCCCTATCTAAATCGAAAGGCCGAAGATCTTGATTATGAGCGCTATCAGACCGTATTCGCTGTAGCAGAGGGCTCTGTAGCTGCGCCCACGGCAGGGCTGCACTTTACATCGGAACTGATCGGCAATTTATCTAAAACTCATCGATTTGCCGAAGTTACGCTCCATGTGGGTGCAGGCACTTTTAAGCCCGTTTCGTCGGCCACTATTGGCGACCACCAGATGCATGCAGAGCGAATCGTTGTGCACAAGTCCCTGATCAATGAACTTCTGCAGCACAAAGGACCGGTAATAGCTGTTGGAACGACAAGTATGCGAACACTCGAAAGCCTTTACTGGCTTGGCTTGCAGCTTGCGGAATCTTCGACGGAAAGAGCCTTGTTCGTTGGGCAATGGGAACCGTACGCGGAGAGGCAGCATGTTTTATCTTCCGAAGAATCGATAAGGGCAATACTCCATTATCTGGAAGCTAACGGGATGGATTCTTTTTCGGCACAAACCGCTCTGATGATTGCCCCCGGCTACAATTTCAGGATTGTTAACGGGCTGATAACTAATTTCCATCAGCCAAAAAGCACCTTGTTATTACTCGTTTCGGCTTTCGTTGGCGAAAAGTGGCGCGATGCTTATCATTTTGCCCTGCAAAACGACTTCCGGTTTTTAAGCTATGGCGACAGCTGTCTTTTTCTTCCCTGATCTACAGAAAATTAAAATAGGAATTCTATTTCCGGAAAGGACTATACTGCCTGATCAGGAAAGATAACCCATACACTTGTGCCTTGGCTCTTATTGCTCTCAACATGTAGCTTTGCATCGATGATTCTGGCAAACTCGCGAACCATCTGAAAACCAAGTCCTGTACCTTTTTCGTTCTGCGTTCCTTTCTCCGACTCAGTAAACTCTTCGTTAAACAGCTGCTCTATCTTCTCATTGCTCATGCCTACGCCCTCGTCGCGGATTATAAGAGCAATATTGCCATCGATAATGCAGTCTTCAATGCTTACCTTTTTACCGGGATTGCTGAATTTAATGGAATTGTTTACGAGGTTCCGCACAATGTTGCTTACCAGCTGATGGTCGCTGTAAATTTTTATTTCCGGGTTTACCTTGTTTTCCAGTATGATGCCTTTTTCGCCCGAACGCCCTGACAAAAACTCCAGCTCAACGTTTACTGTGTCCAATAATTGCATTTCCTGTCTGTTGGCGGTGATAAGGTTGCGCTTACTCATTGCCCACTGTAGCAGGTTCTCAAGCGTTCCGTATGTGTAATTCGTCTGATTGTACAGCTTGTTCAGCAAGTCTTTCTTTTCTTCCTCACTTAAATCGTGACCATCCTTTATCAATAGCTCAAGCAAGCCCATCAAGGCATTGAATGGCGATTTGAGGTCGTGCGCTATGACAGAGAAAAGCTTGTCTTTGGTTTGATTGGCAATGAGAAGTTCCATGTTCTTATGGTTGATCTCACTGTTGAGTCTGCTAAGTTGTGCATTATATTTTTTAAGTTGCCTACGGTTACGCAATTGAAGAAAAATGAGCAAGAGCGTTACAAAAAAAGCTACTCCTATGGTGATACTTGTAATGTTTAACAGTCTTACCCTTTGCAGCTGCGATTGGTTTTCGATGCGTAGCTGTTTGTTTTCCAGCTCTTTTTTCTCAGTCTCATAACGTGTCTGAAGCTCTGCCACGAGGTTTGTGTTGGCAATTTGACGAAGGCTATCCGAAAGCTTCTGATGCGCAATCAAATAGTCGTATGCTTTTTTGTATTGTGCGGATGCATAATACGATTCGGCATACATTTGGAGTAGCTCTGATTTCAGAGAGTTGTCGTCTAACTGATTGACGACTTCATTTGCCCGATTCAGATATTCGATAGCGGCAGGGTAGTTGGCCAATTCCATTTCGATCTTGTATAGTCCTGTATTTGTATAGAAAAGCCCGAATACAATACCGTGTTTACGGCATATTTCGTCGGCTTCCAGCAAATATTCCCTGGCTTTTTGGAAATTGCCTTTTTTTCCGTACGACATTGAACCATTGACAAGTGCTCTTGCCAGATCGCGGATAAAACCTTTTTCCCTTGCAAGTGCAATAGTTTTGTTGTTATAGATGATGGCACTGTCGTCCTGATTGGTCTTTTCAAACAC
>DAIOUP010000414.1:0-2544 GCA_036759465.1 Bacteroidales bacterium | reverse complement strand
ATATGAGTATTTTTGAATGAATTTTTCAGCAAGATATGCTGTCGTTGACTGTAATTAGATGATTTACATTGAATTATTTGGTGAAGGGACGGCGGATTCATAGTTTTTTTTCAATTGGACGTTTGATAAGTACGAAATTGATTAAATTGCACGTTATTGGGCTTTGTACAATTTTGATAAGAATATGCTGAAAGACAAGGTAATTGTTGTAACCGGAGCCTCCAGCGGGATAGGCGAAGCCACTGCGCTGTTGCTCGCCGAACAGGGGGTTAAGCTCGTTCTGATGGCCCGCCGCAAGGAACGGTTGGAAGCATTGGCCCAAAAGGTAAATGCTTTGGGTTCGGAAGCCATGGTAATTCCAGTCGATCTTGTTAACCGTGATCAGGTTCTTGAGGCTTTTAACCAGGTGCACAGCAGGTTAGGACATGTGGATGTGCTTATCAACAATGCCGGCCTGATGCCGGTATCTTTCATGGACAAGCTCAAACTCGACGAATGGGACAGAATGATCGACGTTAACCTTAAAGGAGTACTTTATTGCATAGCTGGAGTTTTATCCGGCATGAAAGAACGAAAATCAGGTCATATCATCAATGTGTCATCGGTGGCCGGCCGTCGGGTATGGCCCGGATTTGCCGTGTACAATGCCACTAAATTTGGTGTAACGGCCCTGTCGGAGGCCATGCGAATGGAACTGACACCTACCTACAACATTAGGATAACAGTGATTGAGCCGGGGGCTGTTGCAACTGAACTGACCCAAACCATTACCGACCAGGATATTCTGGATAGTTTTGCCAAAAGGCGCATTACTCCTCTTCAGGCCAACGATATAGCAAGAGCGATAAAATATGCCGTTACACAGCCGGAACACGTTAACGTGAGCGAGGTTGTTGTAATGCCCAGTGCACAGATGTAAGGCCAGGAAATTCCCGGGGGGATATTTCTGTCGGCTAAACAAATCCGGACTTCTTGTCCGGATTTTTTTTGCTCACGACTAAACTTTTCCATGGAAGAGGTATCTAATATTGCAAATCAAACAACAGAAAAAATGAAACAGACGGCATTTTCGCTTATTGGCCTAAGCCTGCTTATTGTTGCAGCGCTGGTATCATGCAAAAAATCTGAGGATTCCGAGTCCACAGTGCTCAACCGACAGTCCAAACTCGAATCATTTGCCGAGGAGGCTTTCGATGAGGTATCCGAGATTTCCGATCAGGCTTATTTTGCAAGCCTTCCCGGATTAAAAGGCGGCGATAACGATCCGTCGCGTCTTGGACCTTGCTCAACCATCACCCTTGACACTACAGTAATGCCAAGGGTTTTGACCATTGACTTCGGAACAGAGAATTGTTTGTGCAATGATGGTAAATATCGCCGGGGCATGATCATTGTCACCTTTAATGGTCGCTGGCGCAGGCCCGGGACTGTGGTTACACACACATTCCTGAATTATTACGTGAACGACAACCATGTACAAGGCTCCAAAGTGATGACAAATCAAGGTTTTGTGAACGGTAAAATGACCTTCAGCTATGTGAACAATGGAAGTGTAACCTTTGCCCAGAATGGCGAATCGCTTACCTGGCAGTCCGAAAAAACCAAAGTCTGGATAGAGGGTTTTGGCACTCCCCGTTGGCGCGATGATGTGTTCCTAATTTCCGGTTTCAGCAATGTGAGTCACAGCAATGGGCGCACCGTGGAAAGGTTGATCATCGAACCGCTAAGACGCGAGCTGAGCTGCCGGTACTTCGTAAGCGGAAAGGTTCGTATTACACCCTCCAATGCACGTCAGCGAATACTCGACTTTGGCGACGGAACCTGCGATAACCAGGCCACCATCACCATTGGCGATCAGGTAATTGTGATAACATTGCCCTGATTTTTGGCAAAAGCAATAAATGCGGAATGCGGCACGAGAGCAGGGAAGCGTTCTTTGAATCGATGGTAAAGGCTTATGGCCCAAAGCTTTACAATCTGATCAGAAGCATCGTGCTCAACCATGACGACACCGACGATCTGCTTCAGGAAACGTTTATTAAAGCATGGAATGGTTTGGCAAGCTTTCGCAACGAAGCTTCCCATGCTACCTGGCTCTATCGTATTGCCCTGAATGAAGCTTTAAAGCACCAGCGTCGGGCTGCCTTGAAAAAGCGTTTTTTGTTCAACAGATCCTACAATCATCAAACATCAGCAGCTGAAGAAGATGCCGAAACCGTGCTTACTGCTGCACTGGAAAAACTCAGCCCAAGGCAGCGAAGTATTTTCGCCATGCACTATTTCGATGAGCTCGCATTCAGCGACATTGCTTCGATGCTTGGAATTTCAGAAGCTACGGCCAAATCCACCTACCACCAGTCGGCCAACAAAATAAAGCAATTCATACAGCTTTATGCAGATAATTGAAAATTAATGTTTAATGGGAAAAAATATAAAGCCGTTTAGTACACCTGCTGACTATTTTGATAGTCTTTCCGGACGAACCGAAAAGTATGCCGCAGCGCGAGCTTCCGAACGTCAAAGGTTTTTACCCAAGGCTATAGC
>DAIOUP010000413.1:0-2549 GCA_036759465.1 Bacteroidales bacterium | reverse complement strand
TTATTACCGGACTCTCCGGTTCGGGCAAGTCATCGCTGGCTTTCGATACGCTTTATGCCGAGGGTCAGCGCCGCTACGTGGAGAGTCTGAGCGCCTACGCCCGCCAGTTTCTCGGCAGGATGAGCAAGCCCGATGTGGACTTTATTTATGGAATATCGCCTGCCATTGCTATCGAGCAAAAGGTCAATTCACGCAATCCGCGTTCGACTGTTGGCACCAGCACGGAGATTTATGAATACATGAAGCTCCTTTTCGCCCGCATAGGCAGGACCTATTCTCCCATTTCGGGCCAGCAGGTGAAAAGGCATCAGGTGAAAGATGTGGTTCAGTTTATCAGTGCGCTGCCCGAAGGCACACAGGTATTTATTCTTGCACCCCTGCAACAGATCAACGGACGAAGCACTCACGAGCAGCTCTCGGTTTTGCTGCAGCAGGGCTTTGCCCGTGTGATGAAAGACAGCGAGGTACTTCGCATTGAGGATTTACTTGAGAAAGAGAAACTTAGTCCGATTAACGAATACAGAATCATTCTTGATCGTCTCACTGTTGACAAAACTCAGGATGATTTGGAAGCCCGTGCCGCCGATTCGGTGCTGACCGCCTTTTACGAAGGAAGGAGAAGTTGTTTGTTGAGATACCGCATTGCTGACGAGTGGATAGAAGCGTGGTTTTCCGACCGTTTTGAAGCCGATGGCATCACATTTCAGGAGCCTTCGGTGCATATGTTTACGTTCAACAATCCGCTCGGAGCATGCAAAACCTGCGAAGGTTTCGGCACAGTAATAGGCATTGACGAAGATCTCGTTGTTCCCAACAAGGCTTTGTCGGTTTACGAAGGCGCTATTGCCTGTTGGAAAGGCGAAAAAATGGGCGAATGGCTCACACAACTGCTTCAAACGGCGCACAAGTTTGGTTTCCCGGTGCACAGGCCTTATTACAAATTGAGCCAGGAGGAGCGCAAACTTTTGTGGACAGGCAACGAACATTTCGACGGTCTTGATGCTTTTTTCAGACATCTGGAAGAGCAAAGCTATAAGATACAATACCGTGTGATGTTGTCGCGCTACCGGGGTAAGACCACCTGTCCCGACTGCCAGGGCACACGCCTGCGCTCCGATGCTGCCTATGTAAAGGTTGGCGGAAAGAATCTGCCCGAATTGATGCTGATGTCTTTAGACAGGCTTTACAACTTTTTCGAAAATATCGTCCTCGACGAAACCGAGCAAAAAATTGCCGAGCGGCTACTCAAGGAAATCATTAACAGGCTGCGCTTTTTGCTCGACGTCGGCCTTAATTACCTTACCCTCAACCGTCTTTCGAACACCCTGAGCGGTGGCGAATCGCAGCGCATCAACCTTGCTACTTCGCTGGGCAGCAGTCTGGTAGGCTCCACTTATATCCTCGACGAACCAAGCATCGGACTTCATCCGCGTGATACCATGCGGCTTATCGGTGTGCTAAAACGGCTGCGCGACATCGGCAATACCGTGATCGTTGTTGAACATGACGAAGACATCATCAAAGCCGCCGACCATGTTATCGATATAGGCCCGTTTGCCGGCCGTCTGGGAGGAGAGCTTGTGGCCGAAGGCCATTACGATGAGATTGTTGTGAACGAAAAGAGCCTGACCGGAAAGTATTTAAGCGGAGCGATGCACATTCCTGTACCAAAAATCAGGCGCAAATGGAGTAATTACATCGAAGTGGTTGGAGCCAGCGAGAACAACCTAAAGAACATCGATGTTAAGTTCCCTTTGAATGCTATGACCGTCGTAACCGGGGTGAGCGGCTCGGGCAAATCGTCGCTGGTGCGCGGCATTCTCTACCCTGCCCTGCGCAAACTCACCGGAGGTCACGCCGACCGCACAGGCTCGTTTGGCGAGCTGCGTGGCGAGTTGAGTCGCATAGCATCGGTGGAAATGATTGACCAAAATCCCATTGGCAGGTCATCGCGCTCCAATCCAGTAACTTATGTAAAGGCCTTTGACGAGATCAGGCAATTGCTGGCCGACACAAAAGCGGCAAAGATGCGCGGCCACAAGCCTGGTTTTTTCTCTTTCAATGTGCCGGGCGGCCGATGCGATGCCTGTGAAGGCGAAGGCACCGTTAAAATTGAGATGCAGTTTATGGCGGATGTGTTTTTGCAATGCGAAGTCTGCCATGGCAAGCGTTTCAAGGAAGAGGTGCTGGAAATCAATTTCCACGGTCTGAACATTGCCGACATCCTCGATTTGACCATCGATGACGCTATCGATTTTTTTGCGAAGCACGAAAAGCAACATGCCAGTTGCAAACGCATTAACCAGAAATTGATACCACTGAAAAACGTGGGTCTTGGCTACCTGAAAATGGGGCAATCGTCGAACACCCTCAGCGGCGGCGAGGCCCAGCGCATCAAGCTTGCTTTCTTCCTCACCAAAGGAGAGGCAGAGAAACCTACGCTTTTCATCTTCGACGAGCCAACCACAGGCCTGCATTTTCACGACATCGGCAAGCTTATGGATGCCCTGAATGCCCTGGTGGAAAATGGACACAGCCTTGTGGTGATC
>DAIOUP010000412.1:0-2549 GCA_036759465.1 Bacteroidales bacterium | reverse complement strand
CACCTGGTCTGAAAAACCTGGATCAAATTCAACAATTTATCAATCAATTACGATCATGAATCCTATATATTTCCCTGACAACCAAGGTTTCTACGGCGACTTCGGAGGCGCCTTCATCCCCGAAATGCTTTATCCAAATATACATGAGCTGAAAGAAAATTATCTCAGCATTCTCGAATCGAAGGAGTTTGTTGAGCAATACAGTAAGCTTTTAACAGATTATGTAGGTCGCCCCACTCCGCTTTATCTGGCAAAAAACCTCTCTGAACGCTACCACACCAACGTTTGGCTCAAGCGCGAGGATCTTGCCCACACAGGTTCGCACAAAATCAACAATACCGTTGGACAGGTGCTACTGGCAAAAAAACTGGGCAAAAACCGTATCATAGCCGAAACCGGCGCAGGTCAGCATGGAGTGGCTACAGCCACCGTTTGTGCATTGATGAATATGGGGTGCATTGTTTTCATGGGCGAAACCGATATGAAACGACAAGCCCCGAATGTAGCCCGGATGAAGATGCTTGGCGCCGAAGTGCAGCCAGCCACCTCGGGCAGCAAAACCCTAAAGGACGCCACCAACGAGGCCATTCGCTATTGGATCAATCATCCCGATGATACACATTATATAATAGGCTCGGTAGTTGGACCTCACCCTTACCCCGACCTTGTTGCGCGCCTGCAATCCATTATCAGCAAGGAGATCACCGTACAATTGCTTGGACGCACCGGACGAAGCAGTCCCGATGCAGTGATCGCTTGTGTGGGCGGAGGCAGCAATGCAGCTGGTGCATTCTTCCACTTCCTGAAAACTCCGGATGTTCTGCTAATTGGCGCAGAGGCTGCGGGCGAGGGCATAAATACCGACCGCACTGCTGCTTCTTTACACAAGGGCAGACGCGGTATCATTCACGGAAGTATGACCATGCTCATGCAGGACGAAAACGGCCAGATCACCGAGCCGCACTCTATTTCGGCCGGCCTTGACTACCCGGGAATAGGCCCTTTGCACGCGCAGCTTTTTGTAACCGGAAAAGCAAAGTACTACCCAATCACTGACATTGAAGCACTCAAGGCTGCTTTCCTGCTCAGCCGCCTCGAAGGCATCATCCCTGCCCTGGAATCGGCACATGCACTGGCCGTGCTCGATCACATCAGTTTCGATCCCGGCCAGCATGTGGTCATCAACCTATCCGGCCGTGGCGACAAAGACCTCTCAACCTTCATGCAAAAACTCGGCGAATATGAATCCGTTAGATAATCTCTTCAAAAAAAAGCAGAAGGAAATACTTAGTGTATATTTTACTGCAGGCTTTCCGTCAAGGCAAAGCACAACAACCATTCTTGAACTGCTTTGCCGGCATGGCGCCGACATCATCGAGGTGGGACTGCCTTTTAGCGATCCTCTGGCCGACGGACCGGTGATACAGCAGAGCAGTCAAGCGGCCCTGAGCCAGGGCATCACCATAACGGAAATATTTAGCCAAATGAAGAAAGCATCTGTAAACGTGCCTCTTGTGCTCATGGGCTATTTGAACCCGGTGCTGCAATATGGCTTTGAAGACTTTCTGCTCGATGCAGCCGTTTCCGGCGCCTGCGCCCTCATCTTGCCCGACCTGCCTGCCGAGTTATTTATGGCAAACTATAAATCGATCTACGAAAAGTACAACATCTACCCTGTTTTTCTCATCAGCCCGCAAACCTCCGACACCCGCATACACATGCTCGACAGCCTGAGCAAGGGTTTCCTATATGCCGTTTCATCCTCCTCAACTACAGGCAAAGCCGAACAATTTGGTGAAAGTCAGAAACTATGGTTCGACAGGCTCAATTCACTTAAGTTGAAAAATCCCGTACTGGCAGGCTTCGGCATTCACAACCATACCACCCTGCGATTTGTTTTCAACCATCTGCCGGGGGCTGTCGTGGGCAGTGCATTCATCAAAAATCTTGATCCTGAACAAAACGATTACGGAATACCCGGATTCATGAAACAACTCCTAAATACCTGATTATGATACTACAACTGGAAAAGGGTTTAGCTAAAGAAAAACTGCAGCAGCTTGTCAGCAAGCTTTCAGATAACGGCTTCAGCACAAGCGAGGTGCAGACACAATACAACCACTACCTGGTGGCTATAGGTAATAAAGAAGTTGACATCAGGGCCATTGGTCAGCTTGAAGGAGTGCGCGACATCCACCGCGTTGACGATGCCTACAAGCTGGTATCGCGCAAATGGCGTGTGCACGACACAAGCATTGGTTTCGACAATGGTGTTACCATAGGACGCAATTCGCTGAGTATCGTGGCAGGCCCTTGCAGCATCGAAGGTGAAGCTCAAACCCTCAAAACCATAGAGCACCTGAAGGCCAACGATTTACCCATGATGCGCGGCGGAGTATTCAAACCGCGCACCTCTCCCTATGCTTTTAGGGGAGTGGGTATCAATGGCTTGAAAGACGTTTCGGCCTTATGCAGGGCAAATGGCATCCTTTTAGTTACCGAAGTTATGCAGGTGTCGCAAGTGGCTGAGATGTATGAATATGTAGATG
>DAIOUP010000411.1:0-2550 GCA_036759465.1 Bacteroidales bacterium | reverse complement strand
CTCCAATATGATACACTTTCGACTGCGGTACATACATGACTTTCCAGCCCTTGTGCTTCATCCGCCAGCAGAGATCAATTTCTTCCATATGGGCAAAAAAATCGGCATCGAAGCCACCTGCTGCCCAAAAGGCCTCGCGCCGCACAAACATGCAGGCACCACTGGCCCAGAAAACCTCCTGAATATCATTGTATTGCCCCTCATCTGCTTCGATGGTCTGAAACAATCTGCCCCTGCAAAATGGATAACCGAACTTGTCGATAAACCCGCCACCGGCTCCCGCATACTCGAAATAAGCCATGTCGGCATACGAAAGCAGTTTCGGCTGACATGCCGCAACATCAGGGTTGGCCTCCATGAAGTGGTGCATAGCCGACAACCAGCCATCCGTAACTTCAATATCAGAGTTCAGCAAAACATAATACTTGTGGTGGAGCTTTTCAAGTGCCTGGTTGTACCCTCCGGCATATCCAAAATTCTTCTCATTCACAAGAATCGTTACCTCCGGATGTCTGGATTGCAAATAATCCACCGATCCGTCTTTCGAGGCATTGTCAGCAACAACCACTTCTGCTTCAGGACTATAGCGCACGACATTGTCGAGAAAACGTTCAAGAAAACGTTTTCCGTTGTAGTTGAGAATTACCACTGCGATGTCCTTGCTCATTGCGCTGATTTGTTTCGTTTGTGTTTCCACCTTCGGTGACTCCATAACCAGTTGTCGGGCCTGCTCAACAAGGCCTGCTCGAGCCTGCGGGCATAAGCTTCCGTGATGACACCGGGTTGCATCTCTCTGACATCGGTAGCAAGCTCCTCAATTCGGGCAAGGTAAAAGCCTCTCCCGAGGCGTTGCAAATCGGCAAAAAACACTTCAAAGCCGAGGCTTATTGCCATTTTCTCCAGGCCGTTAAAAAATGGCGTTTCCTGATTCATGAAGATTGTCCAGTGGTCGGTAGGGTTACCTCCTGGCGTTTGGTCGCCCGGTATAAGCACTATGTTTGTGCTGTTTCTTTGAGATACCAATAATCTGTAGGCGCTTTTCGATTCGAGCATCTGCAGATTGCCAAGCCTGGTTCGCATACGATAAATCATCGAATCGAACATTTTATTGCGCTGGGCTTTGTAAAGCGATCCGGCCTTACCCGGAAACAAGAGCGAAAGACAAACGGCAAACCATTCCCAATTGCCCGAGTGTCCGATAGCTACGAAGACACTTTTTCCGCTTGCTAAAGTACTATCAATCAACTCTTTATTCTCAATCTTAAATTGGCTAAGCAATTTATCGCCTTTAATGGTCAGGAGTTGCAGGGATTCGACGAACAAGTCGGCAAGATTATGGTAAAAACTGTTTTCGATCCGCTTGATTTCTTTGATTGGCTTATTGGGAAAGCTTTTCTTAAGATTGTTGCGTACGACCTGTTTACGGTAACGCAAAACATATTTGAGTAAGAAAGCCGTTAAATCGGAGAATGTATAACGCAGTTTTTGCGGCAAAATGTTTAAAAATGCCGACAATGCAATAAATACCCAATAAGCGGCTTTGGTCATCAGGGAAAAAATAAAAGGGCAAATTTAAAGCCTTGCAGTATAACTAGCCTAATCCTTCGGAATTATCGGGGATTTTTGTAGAAGTCATACGCTCTGTTGCCAAAGATATCTTCCGGACTGGTGGCGTCGATGCTGTGTGGGTCCCATGTGCGTTTGTAGATATCAAGCTGCCAGCGGTAGTTGGACAGTTCGCCGATGGCATCGCTGTGAATGAGGGCAAAGTCGTTGGTAACCATATCCTTTGTAGCAAACACAAAACGCTTATTGCGCTGACGTCCAAGGGTATAGTAGTGCCAAATTTCGTAAGGATAGGCCCCAGGTTCGCTGTAGTTTTCCACCACCTGATCGGGCGGACCATATTTCAGATAAACCCTGCCGCGGTCGGTATCGTAACCCCGTTTTGTTTTCGTGGAATAGGCGGCATTGACCTTCCTGACTTCCAGATAATATTTTTGCCAATCTGAATTAGGGTCGTCATAATTCCGCTTTTGCCAGAAGTTGTAGAAAAAACGCTGCATCGTGGGTATATCGGTTGTTTTCGTCAGGTTGTAGGCATAATCGCGTTCGGCTTCGGAAGCGATGGGCGCTATGCAGCGCAGAAAATCGCGCAGGCTGTCGGCATTCGAAATACGTGCTGCAAAGGTGTTTCCGACAACCACAGATGATAGGTCGCCAAGGCGAAACTCCACACCGGGGTTCGATCGTTGGAAAAAGACTTTGTTGTTCAGCACAACTTTATTGTTCTGGTCGCGCACTTCCAACACCAGATTATAGTTTCCCGAGGGTAGTTGAGCAATGTCGAGGCTGTGGAGGATCACGTTCACCGGTTTGGCGTCCATCCTTTTGCGGAACACAAAATCGTTCATCCTGCTCATATTCTCAGCCGATTCAATAAAACCGTTGACCAGAAACTTTCCCTCGGCACCCCAAACTTTCTCAGCATTATAAATTTCTGTATAGAAATTGAGCCTGTTGGCCGAGGCAGGGTAAAATGCATAGACC
>DAIOUP010000410.1:0-2550 GCA_036759465.1 Bacteroidales bacterium | reverse complement strand
CCGCTCAAGCACTCATCAATCTGAAGCGCAACGATAGTGCCATACGGGTTCTCGACCGCAGTATTGAACTTTTCCCGCACAACAAAATCACCTTCGACTATTATATGCTGCCCTGGGTTGACTTGTATTTTGATGCAGGAGCGCCCGAGAAAGCAAAAAACATCATGCGCATACTTTCGAGCCGTTACCTGGATGATCTTGAATATTACAACAGGCTCGCTCCGCGTTTTGCCGGTTATTACGACCGACAGTCGCAGGAGGCTTTGGCTGTTATTCAGCGCTTGTCCGACATCGCAAGGCAAAAAGATCTGAATGATTTTAGCGATGAACTGGAAAACGCCCTGGATATGCAGCTCAAGAAAATGGGTATGTAAGTCGCATATCTGAGTTTAAAGTCAACGGCTCGTCAACAAGAATGACGGGCCGTTGTTTTTATGCCAGGGATTTTGCATCTTTACAACTTAAGCGCAAAGTCATGGATATCAATATACTTAAGGAGGCGGTTTTTATATTCGGCGCTTCCATACTCATTTTTCTGGCTTTTCAGCGTTTCAGCCTTCCTTCGGTGCTGGCTTATATGCTTGCCGGAATGTTGCTCGGCAGCAGCGGACTTGGCTTGATAAAGTCATCGCACCAAATGGAGCTTTTTGCCGAGGCGGGAATCATTTTTCTATTGTTCATCATCGGAATCGAATTCAGCATCAAGGGACTTTTACGGATTGGTCGGGCTGTTTTTTTAGGGGGAAGTCTGCAGGTAGGTTTTACAATTCTCATCGTTACGATGATCGGACTGGTCTTTGGTCTGGCAGCACCAAAGTCAGTTTTTCTGGGCTTTCTCATTGCACTCAGCAGCACGGCCATCGTTTTAAAACTGCTGCAGGAAAAGGGGATGACCACAAGCCCGCACGGAAAACTTTCGCTGGCCATTTTGATTTTTCAGGACATCATCATCATTCCGATGATATTGCTCGTGCCGATTCTTGCCGGAAATGGAGGCAATGTAGGCTTTGAATTGCTGCTGATGTTGCTGAAATTTGCCGCTGTGCTTGTTGCTCTGTATTTTCTTTCCCGCACTGTTGTGCCTGTTATACTGGATCGCGTTATTAAGACCCGCAGCAGGGAACTCTTTCTGCTCACCATCGTCACAATCATTTTTGCCGTGGCCTGGATGACCCACGAGCTGGGCCTATCGCTAGCTATTGGAGCATTTTTTGCAGGCCTAATTATCAGCGAGTCGGATTACAGTCATCAGGCAACAGCCAATGTATTGCCTTTCAGAGAGTTGTTTTTAAGCTTCTTTTTTGTTTCGGTAGGCATGCTCCTCGATCTCAGCTTCTTTTTTGAACATATATTGGCAATAGTCGCGCTTACCCTTGCACTGCTCGTGGTCAAAACGCTCATCGTTTTTTTAACAATAATACTGCTCAGATATCCTGTAAGAACAGCGCTCATGACTGCCCTGGCATTGTTTCCGGTGGGGGAATTTTCGTTTCTGCTGGCCTCGGTTGGTTTGCGAAACGATTTGATAACCAACGAAGTGTATCAGTATTTTCTGGCTTCAAGCATCATCACCATGGGTTTGACGCCTTTTTTGATGGGCTATGCCGAACCCATCAGCGACTTTTTGATCAGATCGCTACTTCCACGTAAGGTGCGACGCCGATTGATGTCGTTCAGGGCACTTCGCAAACAGCATGAAGCTGAAACGCATCACGAAATGGCTGATCATCTGGTGGTTGTAGGATTTGGGGTGAATGGCAGGAATGTGGCCAAAGCTGCTGCGGAAACGGGGATACCTTTTATTGTGGTCGAACTTGATCCTGATGTCTATAAGTCGGCACGTGATGCTGGTGTACCTGTGCTTTTCGGGGATGCCGCCGACGAAATTATTCTTCAGCATGTAAAAATCCAGAAGGCCCGGGTTGCAGTAATCGCCATCTCTGACCCCGATTCTACAAAGAAGATCATCACCCAAATGCGTATGATCTCCGAAACGGTGCACATCATTGTAAGGGCGAGGTATGTCGAAGAAATCGCTGATATTCTTCGTATTGGAGCCGATGAGGTTATCCCTGAGGAGTTCGAGACCTCGATAGAGGTGTTTACCCGTGTGCTTAACCATTACCTTATTCCCTACGATAAAATTCAATCTTTTATCAGCCATATAAGGGCGCATAATTACGAAATGCTATGTGCTCCGGGCTCGGCCGAAAATTGCCCCCCGCACCTGAAGTTGCACATACCGGATATGGTTATCGCTACCTTGCCTGTGCAGAGAGGTGGCAATAAGATCGTTGGCCGAACCCTTCGCGAAAGCGGTTTGCGAAGCCGCTATGAAGTTACTGTTCTGGCCATAAGACGAGGCCAGCAATACATCACGAACATAAGTCCTGACACCACCATCGAAACCGATGATATGCTCTACCTGTTCGGACATCCTGCTAATATTGCCAAAGTGAACTCTTATCTTTTGCTCGAGGAGGTATGATTATGCAGGAAAAGCTGGATTACCCTGTATTGCTGATCGATGGCGATTGCAGTCTTTGCAAC
>DAIOUP010000409.1:0-2558 GCA_036759465.1 Bacteroidales bacterium | reverse complement strand
TTTCAAGCCTTTCGAAGCTGTTTTGCCAGCTGCCGGCCAGCCGTCTGAATTCGCCTGGATGAGGTGTGAGGATGCTACCCTTTGGTAAAAAAGCAAGCCAGGTTGGGTTTTCCGAGAGGATATTCAAGGCATCGGCATCGATAATCAACGGCACCTGAGTCTGCTGAATGAGGAGCTTCAGGGAGGAAGCCGTTTCGTGAGCGGTGCCCAGACCGGGGCCTACTCCAATGGCATTGTATTGCTCAATTTCAGGCAATTGCGAAAAATAATCACCCGGCTCATTGCTGATCATAGCTTCGGGAAGCCGGCTTAAAAGTGCGCTGTGCAAGACAGCGGGAATATGAACATGCAGCAGTCCGGCTCCGCTGCGAAGGCATGCTTCGGCAGCCAGCAGGGCTGCACCGCCTTTGCCCGAAGAACCTGCGATGAGCAGCGCATGGCCAAAATCGCCCTTGTGGGCATGACGCCTGCGGCCTTTAAGCAAACTACTTACGAAATCAGGTTGCGAAAAGTAATAATTGGTCTGCGCTGTAACAATGAAATCGGGATGCAGGCCAATGGGAACTACCTGCCACTCACCCACAAAAAACTCGTTTTCAGGCATCAGCAAGGCCAGTTTCGGCAGCTCAAAAGTGTAGGTATAATCGGCACGGATAATGGCCGATTCGCCTTTTGGCATCGGCTTGTCGGCAAAAAGCCCCGACGGCATGTCAACGCTTACCACAACGGCGCCACTCAGGTTGATGTGCCTAGTAAGTTCGGCCGCAAGCCCTTCAAGCGGCCTGTTGAGACCCGAACCAAACAATGCATCAATCACCAGCGAATTGCCGCCCAAATGAGGAAATGCTTCCTTTTGGTTTATATCCAAAATTTTACCCCCAATGTCCTTCAATCGCTCCAGGTTAATGGAGAAATCCGAGGTTTCGTTGTTTCCTGTCCTTAGAATAAAAGTATTCACCTGAAAGCCGTCGTTTATCATAAGGCGCGACAGCACAAGTCCGTCGCCACCGTTGTTGCCTGTCCCGCAAAAGACGAAAACCTGATTCTCGGGCCTTAAACGGCTTTTAAATTGCTGATACAAATTCGTCGCGGCACGTTCCATAAGGTCGATCGACCTGAGAGGTTCGCTAGCAATTGTAAAGGCATCGGCCTGTCGGATTTGCTGAGTGTCCAATATCTTGAGGGCTGTCATCGTAGGATATTATTCTTGCAACAAGCGAAGTTAGTGCATAAGGTAGCATTTGTACAATATAAAGCCGATTATGCAGATTTATTCAGATTTGGTAATTTCGCCATCATGGAAACCAAAACCCTATTGATATGAAAAGATTTCTGCTACCCCTCATTGCACTGGCCCTGATGATCTCGGCCTGCGGAGGTGGAAAATCGGAAAAGAAGCTCAGCGAGGCTGACAAAGTGCTCCTCGAAACAGCAAAGCGGTATTTTGCCACGCTTCCGGCACCCAACGACCCCAACAATCCCCTGGCACAGCTGGGCAAGAAGTTGTATTACGAAACTGCGCTTTCGGCCAACGAAAAGCTGAGCTGCAACAGTTGCCACCCCATTGCCACCTACGGCGTTGATAATAAGCGTGTTTCGCCCGGCCACGATGGCAGTCTGGGCACCCGCAACAGTCCCACAACTTTCAATGCATGGTTTCATGTAGCGCAGTTTTGGGATGGCCGCTCGCCCGATCTGGCCGATCAGGCGAAGGGACCGGTGCTTAATCCCATTGAGATGGGCCTGCAGAGTCCTGAGGATGTGGTGCGTATATTGAAATCGAAACCGGAATACCTGGAAATGTTTTCAGCGGCATTTCCTGGTCAGGAAGACCCAATCACATTCGACAATTTTGCCATCGCCATAGCAGAATTTGAAGGAACTTTGGCTACTCCGGCAGCTTTTGATGCCTTTTTGGATGGTGCAGTTGAAGCCCTTGATGATCAACAGAAACAAGGATTAAGCATGTTTATCGAAACTGGTTGCATAGCCTGCCACATCGGTCCCGGCCTTGGCGGCAATATGATGCAGCGCTTTGGCCTGGTTCATGGTCCTTACTACGAATACACCGGCTCTCAGTCCGACCCCGGTAGGGCAGCCGTTACGGGCAATGAGGCAGATAAGTATGTCTTTAAAACCCCTTCGCTCCGCAATATCGAGATGACTGCGCCTTATTTCCACGACGGCAGTGTTGAGAGCCTGGAAGAAGCCATCCGTATTATGGCCTACACCCAATTGGGCAAGCAACTTTCGCACGAAGAGGTGGAAACGCTTATCGCCTTTTTCCGTACGCTTACAGGCAAAATACCTGAATCAGCCTTGTAAAACTGACTTTAACCATTTGATTGACAGAGGGTAGCCCAAAAGGCTACTCTTTGTTTTTAGTGTCGATCACTATGGTTACCGGGCCGTCGTTGATCAGTTCAACCTGCATCATGGCGCCAAAACGGCCGGTTTGAACCGGGCAAGAGGAGGTTTTTCGGAGCTCACTCACGAAATGTTCGTAAAGCGGAATAGCCTTGTCGGGGTGCGCCGCCCTGATATAACTGGGCCTGTTG
>DAIOUP010000408.1:0-2564 GCA_036759465.1 Bacteroidales bacterium | reverse complement strand
CTCACGCAGGGTGTGCGTCCGGTGTTCCTTCGATCGACGGGCTTTTTTCTCAAGATAAATCATCTGGCCGGCTTTCGGTTCTTCATTTTTCGAAAGCTCGTTATACTTCCTGATCTGATAGCTGTAAATATTGAACTCGGTCGCCAGCGAAGCCACGCGATCGTCCTCGCGGGCAAACACCATTTTTCGTCGGTTATTTTCAAAAACAAACCTTCCTGTTTTCGACTTGCCGACCACTTCGTATTGTGAAGGGCTAACCGCGAGAAAGCGATGATCTTCTTCAACAACAACCAGCGGCGGAGCGGTCTCAATGAACTTAAGGGCCAAACTGTCGAAACGAAAAAGCTGATGGCGCTCAATAATCCTGATGAGCAGCTCCGGATAGCGCGGATTGGTGGCGTAGCCCGCACTGCTCAGCCCGTGAGCCCAGGCTTTGTAGTCCATTATGTCAAGCTCAAATAACGGGGCATACCTTGGACGTGTGGTCAGAAAAAGGGAATGATCGTGATAAGATTGCTCCGGATTGTCATAGGCGCGAAAGCATTCGTTCTTTTCATCGTCATCGGCGTGAAACGTTCGCCCCTCCCATCCCCTGTGGCATTTTATGCCAAAATGGTTGTTTGCTTCGCGTGCCAGCACACTTGTTCCGCTGCCCGATTCGAGTATGCCCTGCGAGAGCGTAATGGAAGCCGGTATGCGGTATTCCCGCATTTTTTGCATGGCAACATCGCTGAAGCGGTTGATATATTGTTCGGCAGCCGGCCACTGCGCAGCAAGCATGACGGGCATAAAAAGCAGCAATAGCAGAATGCCTGTGTAGCGGTGAGTCATTGTGTATTATTGAGCACTTCCAAAACTAAGCTCTTGCCCGATTATTGCCTTGTGAGTAGCCCATGAATTACTGACAGCCTGATGTTATTATCGCCGCTTTAATGCCAAAGAATGTAATAACCAACGATTTTATACCTTTACGCGCCTTTGAGCATCGTTATGGATCTGATAAGGAAATATTTTCCGACGCTGGAAGACACTAAGCTTGAGCAATTTGAGGCGCTTTTGCCGCTTTACACGGAATGGAATGCCCGGATAAATCTTGTTTCGCGCAAGGATATGGAGCATTTCTATGAGCGTCATGTATTGCATTCGTTGGCCATTGCACGTTTTGTGCAGTTTGTGCCAGGCACTTCGGTACTTGATGTGGGAACTGGCGGAGGATTTCCCGGAATACCACTTGCAATCATGTTCCCGGATTCGGAGTTTCTGCTTATCGACAGTATTGGGAAAAAGATAAAGGTTGTAAATGATGTAATCGCTCAGCTAAATCTTCCGAACGCGAAAGCCTATCAAACGCGGGTTGAGCAACTTCAGGGGAAATTCGATTTCATCGTAAGCCGGGCTGTTACCACCTTGCCGGAGTTTTACGGCTGGGTTTCTACCAAATATTCCCGCTCTGGTCGCAACAACAAAGCTAATGGCATCATCTATCTAAAAGGTGGTGATGTAAAGTACGAAATTTCGCAACTGCCACGAAAGTGCATTGCCAATACTTACGAAATATGGAAATGGTTCGACGAGCCCTGGTTCGAGACCAAACTGCTCATACATATTTATTAATGAATCAATACCCAAAAACCTCACAAAATGACTGAAACCATCAAACAATCGCTGCGCGATTCCAAGACAGCACGCTGGATAGTGCTGGCGCTGATTTCGCTCACCATGTTCTTTGCCTATTTCTTTGTGGATGTGGCAGCTCCCCTGCAAAGCCTTCTTGAGCGCAACCACGGCTGGTCGCCCGAAACCTTCGGCATGCTCGGCGGGTCGGAGTTTTTCTTGAATGTGTTTGCTTTCTTCCTCATTCTTTCGGGCATTATCCTCGATAAAATGGGCATTCGCTTCACCATTCTCACTTCAACCATTGCCATGGTGCTTGGCGGTTTCATTAAGTACTATGCACTCACTGACAGCTTTGCGGCCACCGGTATGCACGAATGGCTGGGGAGTTTCTGGACCGCTGTGCCTGCAAGTGCCAAGCTGGCCTTTTTCGGCTTTGCCATTTTTGGGGTCGGTGTGGAAATGGCCGGTATAACAGTGAGCAAAACCATTGTTAAGTGGTTCAAAGGCAAAGAATTGGCCTTGGCCATGGGCCTGGAGATGGCCGTAGCCCGTCTGGGTGTTTTTGCCGTGTTCCGGCTGTCGCCCATTTTTGCCGAGCAAAGTGGCGTTACCGGTGCTATTTTTTACGGTGTGGCATTTCTGATGGTGGGCTTCCTCACCGCACTGATTTATACCTTCATGGATATTAAGCTCGACCGCGAAATCGGAGAAGATGCCGCTGCAGAGCCTGAGGAAGCCTTCCGTGTGAGCGACCTTGGATTGATACTGCGCAATCCCGGCTTTTTGGCCATCGCCAGCCTTTGTGTACTGTTCTATTCGGCCATCTTCCCTTTCCAGAAGTTTGCCACCGATATGCTTTCGACCAAGCTCGATATCCCTATCAAGGACGCTGCCGCCATGTTTTCGTTTTTCCCCATCGGGGCAATGATCCTCACTCCTTTTATAGG
>DAIOUP010000407.1:0-2574 GCA_036759465.1 Bacteroidales bacterium | reverse complement strand
CGGCAAAGAGGCGCAGGCGCGGGTCGGTGATGGTGGACAAAAATTCTTCTTTCGGGCCGATGTTTTGTGTCCAGAAAATATCGTCCATAATTTTTGCGGCTTCGAAGAGCAGCACCAGCATCTGTTTTTCATTGTCGCTCAGATGACTGATGTCGGAGGTGAGCTCCACCTTGGCGTACTTGTTCACCAATTGGTCCATCGGATCGGGGGTTTGTTGCTTTTGCGGACCAGCACACGAAACGGCCATCAAGGCCAGTGCACCGGCAAAGAACGTGGTTTTCAATGCTTTCATATTACTTAGTTTCTGAGGCAAAAATAAACCTAAGTTTTCATTTGTTGTTAATTGCCAAACAATAGGTAGGGGAGAGTATGATTACGGGTTACGGGTTTTCTGTTGCAGGAAATACTAAGTCTAGCCAGCAATTTGATGTCATTGTTAATACTGTATTTATTGTTGTCATTTTTATGAGTAGTCTTAGCAGGTTCAGTTCGCGCGAAGGAATCGCGCCTAAGCACGAGATGACCATTCCTTCACCATCCACAGCTTCAACCAATTTTGCATCTTGAATCTTCGAATTTTGAATTCTCGAACCCCTTCCATCATTCAAAAATTTCAGACAATTAATAAAAGATTATGTAAAACCCTACCGGCAGCACCTGAATACTTTTGTCAAGACTTTAAAATTATCGTTCATGAAAACAAAATCCGTCCTGTTGCTTTTCACCGTTATCGTGATGCTTGCCTCGTGCAACAAAAAAGCCGAATCGTACGACGAAGGCCCTAATGGCGTAAACCTCAAATCGGCCTGCAACGTTCAGGGTATCGAACCCGGTGAATCGCCTGCCACTCAGGGCGTGATCAAAAATTGCATTGACGCTTGCATTGCCTCCATGCCCAACGAACCGCTCAGACAGGTCGAGATCGATGCCATCACCTTCTTACGCGAAGAAGAACACCTTGCCCGCGTTGTATACAACGTACTGTATCAGCGTTGGCACATCCCCATTTTCCGCAACATCGCCAAAAACGAAGATGTCCACACTTATGCCGTTAAGGCACTGATTACCAAATATAACCTGCCCGATCCAGGCGCAGATCATCAACCCGGCGTGTTTGTCAACACTCAGATTCAGCAGTTGTACGACCAGCTCACTGCACTCGGCCTAAGCAGTCTCAACAACGCCTTCATCGTTGGCGCTACCATCGAAGACATTGACATTGCTGACCTGATGAACCACCTGGCCAACGACCTCGACAACCAGGACGCAACCTATGTCTTCAATCAGCTCAATAATGGTTCGCGCAACCACCTGCGTGCTTTTGTGGCCCAGATGCGTTTCCGCAACATCAGCTATACCCCGCAAAACATCAGCCAGGAGCTGTACAACCAAATCACCAACAGCAACTGGGAAACCGGCAACGGATTCTGCCTCTGTCAGACCAATGTCAGCCAGTCCAAGGCCGACCCCCTCAACTGAAAACTTTTTCGTTAATAGGTTTATTGGTTATTGCTTGTTCGAAACCGGTCAATGCGGCCGGTTTTTCTTTTTACCTACAGGCGCTAACCTGCCGTGAATCCTTCAAAAAACGTATGTTTGCGACTTACGATGTATTGTAACTGAATGAAAAAGCCAATTGTCGCACTCATAATCGTTTTATTTGCCGGCGTCTCGATGTTTTTCCTGCTTCGTCATAAAGCCGGCACAACGCTTCAGGGCTCGCTGTTTCCTGAGAAGCTCGAAGCCAAAGAGCCCAAAAAAGAACCCAACGACTGGCTCGGAAAGCAAAAGGTTTACCCGCACGGACGCTTCAGCCACGAGTATTACCTCGAAGGCTTGCGTCAGGCGCAAGCTCTGCACCAAAGCTCTCCCCTGCGTCAGGTGGCATGGGAACCTGCCGGCCCTTACAACATCGGCGGCCGCATCACCGACATAGAAATACACCCGTCACAATCTGAAACCATATACGTAGGCGCGGCTTCGGGCGGTATCTTCAAAAGCACCGACAACGGCCAAAGCTGGCAACACCTTTTTCAGCAGCAGCCTGTCATCTCCATTGGCGACCTGGCCATCGACCCGGCTAATCCTCAAGTCGTCTGGGCCGGCACAGGCGAAGCCAACTCCTCGAGCTTCAGCTTTGTGGGCTACGGCATCTACAAATCCACCGACGGCGGCGAAACCTGGCAACACAAAGGACTGGAACAGTCGGCCTATATCGGCCGCATCGTCGTTGATCACAGCAACAGCCAGCGCATTTTCGTGGCCGCTTTGGGCAATCTTTTCAGCCCCAATCAGATGCGTGGCATCTACCGTAGCATTGATGGAGGCAACAACTGGCAGCGCGTGCTCTTTACAAGCGACTCCACCTCCGGTGCCGACATTGTGCAGCACCCCACCAACCCCGACATCCTCTACGCCTCCATGTGGGAACGCATGCGCGGACTCACCTACCGGCGCTCGCACGGCCCTACCTCCGGCATTTACAAAAGCACCGACGGTGGCCAAAACTGGGTAAAGCTAACCAACGGCCTGCCAGCCGGCAACACTCCCGGTCGCATCGGTCTGGCCATCGGC
>DAIOUP010000406.1:0-2576 GCA_036759465.1 Bacteroidales bacterium | reverse complement strand
CTTTTACCCCATCAACAAACGACCGGGCAATGGTGTCGGCATTCATACCTGTTGCAATACCGCTTGCAATTCCAAGGGCCATAAACAAGGTGGCAATTTCCATCACATACCAGTCGTAGCCCATCACGCCGGCAATCAGAATGATGATGGTGTAGGTGAGCATAAGCAGGATGAAATAATGCACCGATTTGCGCAGGCTGAAAAATCCGGCCAATGCAAAAACTACGGTTGAAATTGGCAAAAGATTGAAGCTGAACGACATATCGCCAAGCTTCAGGGTGGTGGAAGGATAGAACCACGAAAAAACAGCCAGCGCACTTACAATAGCGCACCAGGCCCACCATGCGGAGCGGGGCGTATGGTATTCGACCTCGTCCTGATTGACTTCCAGGTGTTTACGCCAGTATTCGTCCTCTTCATACATGGGTGAGGCTAAGGGGTTGCGTTTAACTTTTTTTGCATAGCGGAGGATGAACCAAAAGCCTAAAGCGTTGATTATGAGCCAGCACAAGATGCGGTACTCAATACCAGAAAACAGTGGAATCTCAGCAAGACCCTGTGCAATACCAATCGTAAAAGGATTCAGTATAGCGCCGGCAAAGCCCAAATGAGCCGCAACATAAACCAGACCAACGCCCACAATTGAATCGTAACCCATCGAAATCGCCAATGGTATCAGGATAATGGCAAAGGCTATGGTTTCTTCGCTCATGCCGAAGATAGCACCGAACATGCTGAACATGGTCATGATCAACAGCATGATAATGTTGTTCACACCCAGGCGACTGATAATCCGGTTATGTTCGAGCCTGCGGGCAAATCGCAGAAACGAAAAAATGCCTACATCAATGGCTTTGCTCTGGTTCATGATCCAGAAGGCTCCGCCAATCATCAAAATGAAGATGATGATATTGCTTTGCTTGACAAAACCCTTAAATAATGCCGCAAAAACCTGCCAGGTTTGAGGCTGGCTCTTGAATGTTACATCGGCCGGCAACTCGTTTTTGTATTTGAAAACCAGCGTTCCGTCCACAGGAATATATTTCCCGGGCGGGATGAACCAGGTGAGCGCTGCTGCTATGAGGATTATGGAAAAAACGATAACGTAGGTATGAGGAACCTTTGCCGAGCCTGCCATAGATTATGTTTTGTAGGGGTTTACGGCAAAAATAGCATTTTACTGCCCGTGGACAAGGTTTTCAGAAAGTGCGCATCCACTCAAATACCCTGTAATGTTCGCCGTTCATGCCCAGGCGGCTGTAGGTGTGTTGCGCCGCATGATTCTGGCTGTCCACATAAAGCCTGATACCCCCTACGGTTTCGTCGGCTTCTGCCAATGTCCGGACGTATTCGTACAAAGCCCTGTAAACACCTTTTCTCCGGTAATCGGGCAAAACATATACCGACTGAATCCAATAAATGGTGCGGCAGCGCCAGTCGCTCCACTCATACGTTATCATCAACGAGCCCACAATTGTTTCATCAAGCACCGCAACAAAATATTTTCCCTTTTCCGGAGCGTCGAAAACTGCGCTGATGCCATTCAACAGGGTATCAACATCGAGCAGAAGACCCTCAGTTTCTTCTGCCATAGCCAGCTGAAATGCCTGAATAACAGCAATATCATTCCTTGATGCTTCGCGAACCAGGAGCTCTTCTTTTTTCATTACTTTTGCGCTTTCTTTTACAAAGCTAATCACTTTCGCCTCAGCCACATTATGAGCGACCAGATAAAACACGAGTGCGGCATCGTACTCATCCGCCTGCTGAAACCGCTCGAATATTACCTCGCAAACTACGGCACATCATTCTACGGGCTCCAAAAGCTGCACCTGCTTATGCAGAAACAGCACAATCGTGGTCAGGACGGAGCAGGAATAGCCGGAATAAAATTCGACCTCCCGCCGGGCAATAAATATATCGACCGCATCAGGTCGAACTCTTCCACACCCATACGCGATATTTTCCAGCAGGTTTACGACCAGCTACAGGATATCCGCGAGAAAACCCCTGCGAGGCTGAACGATATTGGTTGGCTTAAAAACAATGTCCCTTTTACCGGCGAATTACTTATGGGCCACCTGCGTTATGGAACATTTGGTGGTAACAACATCCAGAACCTGCACCCTTTTATTCGGCACAACAACTGGATGACCCGGACGCTCGTGCTGGCCGGAAATTTCAACATGACCAATGTTGACGAGCTTTTCAACAAGCTGGTCGAGCTCGGACAGTACCCGGTTGAAACATCCGACACCGTTACGATTCTCGAGAAAATAGGGCACTGGCTCGACGAAGAAAACGAGCGCATCTACCAGCAGTACCGGTCGAAAGGCTTTGCAAAAAAAGACATATCACCCCTGATTGCCAGAGATCTTGATGTTCGTCGCATACTTGAAGAAAGCAGCCAATACTGGGATGGTGGCTATGTCATTACAGGTATGGCCGGCCACGGCGACGCCTTTGTGATGCGCGACCCTTCGGGTATAAGGCCGGCATATTATTATGCCGTCGACGAAGTGATTGTGGCAGCCAGCGAACGACCACCCATCCAAACCGCCTTCAAGATTCAACAC
>DAIOUP010000405.1:0-2579 GCA_036759465.1 Bacteroidales bacterium | reverse complement strand
CAACTGCTTATGCGCGAATATCTTACGCGTCGTGGCAATTCCAGATTTCGCCCCGACCAGATCAGCCCTTCACGCTGTCCGCTTTTAGGCTACGAGCTGGAATATCTGACCATCGAAGGATCGAAGATTCCCAGCCGTTTTCTGAAAACCTACAAGCAACCTGAGTTGGGTCTTGAGGGTTACGATAAGGGCGCAGAAATTCTTACTGCATTCTTCTACAGCGAATTGCAGCAATTCCTGACTGACGAACTTTCTCCACTGGGGCGTCGCATCATCGAAGCCTGCCTTGCCGGCGGAACGGTAGAGCAATATGAGCAGCTGATTCCGCGAAAATAAATTCTCGTACTGTTTTGGTTGAAATAAGGGCTTGCCGAAAAAAGGCAGGCCCTTTTCATTTGGATATCAGTTAAATATCCTCAACATGCCACCGTTATAGGAAGTATTGTATTGTATCATCGGCCAACGGCCCGTCCCCTGAAAAATGCTGCCATCGAGCAAGGAATAGGTAGTGCCGGTGCAGGTATCCTTGGCAAAGGGGTAGTGCTGGTCAACGATCAGGCGGGTGCAGTTGTTTCCGTTGCAACATTTGTTGGGCTCATTGGGCGGGATGCGGTCGAAGGCCACGAAGTCCGTCTGATTGATGCGATGCACAATGATGCCGCGGCTTGGCAGGTCGGAAGTCAGATACATCCAGCCCCCGGCCGTGTTCAGCGGCTGATACTGGGTGCTGTTGGGGTTAATGACGAAATTGATGTACACATTCGGAATATTGGGGTTGCGCTCCTCCTTGGCGCAGGAGCCCAACATCAGCAAAAACAGTAGCAAGAAAATATTGACCAAGCGCATCAGGTCCAAAATCTTTCACCTCTGCAAAGTAACGCCATTTGTGGTTTGTCATTGTATGGGCAATCCGTAATTTATTGTTCGTTGTATCTTACACGGTTTTAAGCCAAAAAACCTCAAAACAATGTTATTTTGCATCCGATTGTCCAGAACGAGAATATTTGTTTATTGCCCTTTATGAAATCCGCTGCTGCCAACCATTTCATTTTGAGTCTTTTTTTTGCCCTGTGGCACTACATGTCGGACGCCACGGCAGTTTATGCGTCGACGCAACAGGGCGGCAGGCAGTTTACCCGATTTTTTTCGGAGAACACGCGCATTGAAAGAGGTCTGAGCCAAAATACGGTTTATGTGGTTTTTCAGGACAGCCACGGACTGCTTTGGCTGGGAACCTGGGACGGCTTGAACCGCTTTGATGGTTATGAGTTCAGGCACTACAACCGTGAGACGGGCCTGAGCAACGAGACAATCCGCAGCCTTGCCCAAACGGGCGATCTGCTTTGGGTAGGCACCGAAGAAGGACTTAATGCCCTTAACCTGCGCAATGGAAGCATAACATCTTTTTATGCCAAATCGGACGACATTACAAGCCTTACCAACAGTTGGATCAATCATTTGCTTGTCGACAGACGCGGCCTGCTGTGGGTCTCCACTGCCAGCGGGCTAAACCTGATCGATCCTTCCACAGGAGCCATAAAGCAATATTTTGGTGGCGACTACGGCAACCCCATCAGAAGCAATTATTTCAATTTTTTACTCGAAGGCACCGACGGTATGTTTTGGGCCGCCACACGCAACGGACTGGTTCAGTTCGACGGCCAAAGCCCGCAAATAAGGCGATACCTGCATAATCCCGCCACAATGGGAACCCTTCCGCACGATCAGGTGAACGCACTTGCGCAAACGGCAGACGGGGCCATTTGGGTGGGCACCAGAGGAGGCTTATCACGACTCGACCCGCTTAGCGGACGTTTTGGCCTGCCTGAAGCAATCCTTCGTCAGGAACCGGCATTGGCAAAGCTTGAAATCAACCGGCTATATACCGAGCAGGATAGTCTGCTCTGGATTGGGACACAGGTGTCGGGTTTGTTCAAGTACAATTTTGTTGGGCGAATACTGACTCATTATAATCACAGTTTAGAAAATTCTAATAGCCTGAGCGACAATAGGGTGTATGACATCATTCGCGACAATCGAGGCAATTTGTGGGTAGGAACTTTCAACGGATTGAACCGTCTCAGCACGGTTTTGCCTTTGTTTCGCACTTTTCGCAACAATCCGCTCGATGCCAACAGCCTCATCAACAATTCGGTCTGGGCCTTTGAGGAAGATGCCGATGGGCACATTTGGATCGGAACGGAAGAGGGCATCAGTATATTCGATCGCAGAACACTCTCATTTAAACATCTCCGGTCAAATCCTCTTCAAAGAAATGGGCTGCCGTCCAGCCACATACGCGAAATTTACCGCGACCGTCAAAACCGGATGTGGATTGGAACACGCTACAATGGTCTGAGCATGTACGACCCTAAAAACGGAGCTGTTGTGCACTACCGCAATATACCGGGCGATACCAGCAGCTTGCCCGAAAATCAGGTAGTAAGCCTGATGGAAGATCATTATGGACAAATTTGGGTGGGAACACCCTTTGGGTTGGGGAAGCTTGATACCAAAACCGGAAAATTCCGCAACTACCGGACAGACCCTTCCAAACCCAATGCTTTACCTGACCGAAG
>DAIOUP010000404.1:0-2607 GCA_036759465.1 Bacteroidales bacterium | reverse complement strand
CCATTGTAAACAGGATAAAATTCATAATCTTTGTGCAGTGGAGCTGACCCGTAAATGCCTGACAATAAGTTTTCGACTCTTGGCATAATTACTGGTTCCGCATGCTGCACAAAGGTGCTGCTGCCCAAATTATAGCTGTATTTAAATTTGTCGGTAAACACCATAATATCCTGATTAACGGTTGCAATCCACATGCTGGTACCTGAGAAAAGGCTGTCGGGGAAAATTAAGCGTTCGACAGGATGGAAGTTTTCATCGAGCACAGCCCTTATGATACCAAAATTGGGGATATTGATCCACAATATTTTAAAACCCCGAAAAACAAGCTGAATGCACGAGCCATAAATAAGGTCCATTTTCTTCACAAACGTCCATTCTCCGTTTGCTTTTCTAAATATGGATATTCCATTGTAATTACTCGTAATCAGGTAACCACGGTAAGTAACAATATTCCAAACGCCTTCAGTTTGTTGATCAATTCTATTTACATGATTCTTTCCAACTTCGAACAGACCCCGGTCATGCCCCATCAACAGGGTATTATCCACCTTGTCGAGCGTCCATACCTGACCTTCAGTGCCCGAAACCAATTCGAAGCTCGTGAATTTTTTATCGTTGCTTAAGGCTTCCCATTTAGAACGGTACAAGCCTTGATTTGTGCCAAGATAAAACCTGAGCGGTGTAACCGGTGCCAAGTTCACCGCGATAGTCATAAAAATAAGTTGTATTGTTCCTCAGAAATAGCGATGAAACCCCGTAATCAGACCCAACCCACAGCTTTCCATGTCTGCTGTAATGAAGGCTTAAGATCGTATTGCTGAGCAAACCCTTATAGCGATTGATCTGATGCACGATGTTGCCGTCGTAATCGCAGATGTAAAATCCGTTAAGCACAGTACCGAATGCCAGATGATAACTTCCAATAGGTTCGTAGCTAAAAACATTGGCGGCTTTAAGCATTTCTGAAAGAGGATTGGCAAGACGGGTCAGCTTACCTGAAGAAAAGAAATACAATCCAGAGCTTTTTGTGACGATTACCTTGCCATTGTTCCATGAGTACATTCCTGAAATTTCAAAAGGAGCATCTTTCAAAAGGAGCATCTTCTGGATAAGCGGCCAACTGCTTGAGTGAGGCTTTCTCGAACAGATAGAAACCGTTTTTAGTGTCAGCAAGAAATAGGGAGTCGTTTATTACAAAACTTCCCGCAAAGCGCGTAGGAGCGCTTATTCTAATGAGCTGCTGACGTTTATAGACATAGATGTTGCTTGAGGAAATAAACACAATATCCTCTCCCATCATAAAAGTATTCCAAAACTATTCGTTTACGTCCTGAGTGTCGTTTCGAAACGGATATAGAGATGTGTAGTTGAATTCCTGATTGCTGTTTCACCTCCAATAACCAAAATCCAGATCAGAGCCAGTGTAAATGAGCGAATCGCTGACAACCAGCACGGAGCGTGTGAATCCATTACTGCCCTTGAAGCTGTTCCATCTCATGCCGTCGAACTCGATAAGCCCTTTGTCGGCGGCCATGTAAACAATACCGTTAGTTGCCGATGCGATGTCCCAAATTTTGCCCATGTTTTCGTACTGTGCCGGCGTGAAATTTCGGAGCAGGGGCACTCCTTTCCTGGGCAGTTCCTGAGCGAAGGCCAGCGGTGATAAAAAAAACGAAAAAACAAGAAGTAAAGCCCGATATCTCAATTTGCAATATTGATTACAAAGTCAATTCATGAAGGTAACTAAAAAGAGCCGTCTTTTTACGGACGGCTCTTACTAACACCGGTAAAGTTAATGAACAACAAGTTTTTGAGTCTGAATATCTCCTCCAATAGTCAAAATTCTGAGTATATACATGCCCTGTTTCAGGCTGCTTGTTTCGATTACGGATGCACGGGTTGACGAAATCACTTTTCCACCCATATCGAGTAGTTCGATACGTTGAACTTCCGAACCGACCATCACCTGCCTGCCTGCTTTGACAGGATTGGGATAAATAACCACACGGTCCTGAACCGCGGGATTGTTCACACCTACCAGTTGGTTGAAGGTAATGTTGTCGAAATAGATCACATTGTCCTGAGTTCGGCCGGCCATATTGAAATCGGGGAAAATCACAATCTGATCATACTGACCTTCGGTGGCGGGCGGATTGGGATAGCTGGAAAAATTGAAGGTGAGCTCTTCCCATTGATTAACGAGCGTATTGGCTACTTTAATTTCAGGCAAAGCCCAGCCGGAGGAGGCCACAAGTTTAATCCCGACATCGCTGATTACGGGTTTCCAAACCATAATCTTGATCACCGAATTTGAGGCATTTAGCACAAACTACCCGAGATCGGCGCCATGTTGCGATTCGCATCCTGCCCAGGGATTCCCATTCACCAAGGCGGTAAACTTGGCAACCTTCGAGGAGGTGTTTATTCCGCTCGGTTGCGGATTGTTAACAATCTCGAGGGGCGGATTTGTTGCGTTTTCAAACACGGTCCAGGTCCAATTGGCACCGTGCCCGCCCGGCTCAAAATTGATGGGCGCGTTCTGAGCAAAGCTCAGCGATGCTGTAAGCATCAAAAAAACAAGGGTAAAATTTCTCATCGTAATAGTTG